>CAYQRP010000366.1:0-1400 GCA_964419815.1 uncultured Luteolibacter sp.
TCAAGGCCGCGTGTGGCGTATTACGGGTACAGATACTATGACCCCCAAACCGGCAGATGGCCTAGCAGGGATCCGATTGAGGAAGAGGGTGGAATCAACCTGTATGGGTTTTTAGGAAATAATGGACTGAGCAGTATAGATCTTCTTGGTCAGATCGATTGGGATTCACTGTGGAACTCCGGCCGATGCGTTGGTGATTGCTACTCGGATAATGATCCTACCGGAATGATTATCGACAATGTGCTGGTCTATCTCGGAGGAGGGCCTATTCCCAAGACCATGGTAGCTAGTCTGTACGATTTACTCGGAATGAGCAGAGAGGCACGTGTGCTTAGAGCTACTTTAACTATACCCGGAGTGCGTCCGGTTACGACATTGCCTAGTGCTATTTCGGTCGCAATCAGGGGCGGTGGAAGAAGCACTCTTAGAGTGATTGGAAGAGTTGTATTTCCAATTTCAGTTGCTCAGACAGCGGTTGATGCAATCCTAGTATCATATTGCGCGTGTCATTGCACAGGAAGAAGCAGTTATAGTTCGGCTGAAGGAAATATATACGGTCGTATTTCAGATGCAGTGAGTGAGGCATTTGCTGGTAATTCAGGGACTTGATCAAATGCTCTTCCAACGCTATTTCAAAGGACGGAGAGAATACAAAACGTTCGTTGAACAACTCCGTCAAAGAACCGAAGAAGATTGGATAGAATCTTGGGGTGATCGTATTGAGGATATTGGTGAAGTTTGTTCAGTTATCGAAAAAGAAATGGGTCTTCCCAATCGGTTTCTGATGCCAGAAGATTCACTGCGCCTCGTTTTTTTTAGTCTTGGTCACGATATGAGAGAGATTCCTACTCTCATAAAAGTTAGTGATATTTCCAAAGTTTCCCTTGACGAATATTATAAAATGAAAATGGCGGATTTGTTTTCGAACAACTGAACAATTGAACTCAAATTCAAATTCCCCATACAATGTTATACAAAGACAGGCTTTATGTAGAAATTCTACTTGCTATGGTTGGCTGAAAATCAGGAGAGACACAAACTCTCTCAATTGACTAACATCTCTGGCAACTCGCCCTTTCCAATGGTCGGTCCGCACCCTGTATCCACCTCGCTGCGTGCTGTCACGGGTGCTGCTCGCCTTCGGGTCCATGTGACGTGCGCGGATAAGATCCCGCTTAAAGACACACGATGGTTCTTCTACATGCAATGAATCTCGTCTTTGTTGAGCAGTGATGAATTTCTTCCTTCCCATTCCGACGGTGAGTGGCGATGCTCTAGGCGTGATTTGTTCGTCATCACCCAGCCGCCTTCGTACGCGGCACCGCTCAAAATCCCAGCAATCACGGGGTTTGAGGCCGCGTGTGGCGTACTACGGGTACAGATACTATGACCCTCAAACC
>CAYQRP010000367.1:0-1391 GCA_964419815.1 uncultured Luteolibacter sp.
ACCACCGTTTCCCCCGATGACCCGGGCAACCATGTGGTCGTCATTTATCAGGATGCCGAAGGCAAAACTCGTGCGATCACATTCTTTGATCCGAGCTTCGTGATCGCTGGATGAGTGAACATCGGCAAAATTTGTTTGGTGTTTGCAATTCTCTACATTAGGGATGGTCGGTATCCGATCCATGAAAAACGCCCTCAAACTGATCGTCATTCCGCTCATCGCGCTAGCCTTACCCGCTTGCTCGATGAATCCGCTCTACTACGGCTATCGTTCCGCGCCGGGCGTGCCAAAACGCGAAGCGCCAAACCCAAACCCAAGCCTCATCGAGACGCAAATGCCCACCCACAATTCGGTGGTCGAAAATTACAGTCGGCGCGGGTTCCGCGTCATCGGTTACGGCGACACCACCGCCCGCCACAACATCGATGCCCAAAACGCACGGCTTTTGGCGATCGAAAAGGATGCCGATATCGCGGTTTACTCCAGCGCCTACGGCGGCATCCAAACCGAACGCGTCGCCGTCCCCGTCGCCGGACATTATTCCAGCGACTATTCGAGCTACTCGAACAGCAACAACGATTACAGCAGTTCGCAAAACAACTCGCAGTCCACCGTGTACGAATACCAAAACCGCGACTACGAAGTCTGGCATCACAAAACGACCCTGCTGCGCGGCAATTGACGCATTCGCGGTCAGGACGGGGCAACAACCACGGTCAATAGTTCATCCGCACAAACATGAACGATTCCAAGCATTGGGTTCGCCGAGCAGGGCTCATTGCCGGACCCCTGCTTGCAGCGGTTTGTTATGCATTTTTGCCCGGTCACTATGCAGGCGACGGCGGCAATATGGTCGAGTTTACCCATCAGGGACGCGCGACACTCGCAATGATGCTGTGGATGGCCGCGTGGTGGATGACCGAGGCTGTCGATGTCGAAATCACCGCACTGCTGCCGATCGCTTTGTTTCCGCTGTTTGGCATCAGTTCAATCGCCGATGCGACCCAACCCTATGCATCCGATGTGATTTATCTCTTCATGGGCGGCTTCATGCTTGGCCTCGCCATTCAACGCTGGGGGCTCGACCGCCGTCTGGCATTTTTCACGCTGCGACTTACTGGAGCAAAACCCGCAGCGATGAGCGCGGGCCTGATGGCTGCCGCCGCCTTCCTCAGCATGTGGATCTCCAACACTGCGTGTGCGGCAATCATGGTGCCCATCGCCATCAGCGTCATCAACCTCGTGCTGCACACCCGCAAGGGATGCGGGATCGGCGAGGACGGTGACATGGCAGGCTTCAGTCAGAGCGAACGGAATTATGCCACAGGCCTGCTGCTTGGCATCGCCTACGCCGCATCGATCGGCGGCATTTCAACCCTTATCGGTTCCGC
>CAYQRP010000368.1:0-1387 GCA_964419815.1 uncultured Luteolibacter sp.
TCCTACCCGGACGTCAGCGAATAGGCCCAACGACACGCCCGAAGAATTACGCGCAAAGAGAACTGGCGCATTGGAATTGAAACTGCTTGATTGCGCCGCACATGAACAAAAAAGTGGATCTGAACATCGACGGAAAAACCCTCGAGTTGCCGACCGTGATCGGCTCGGAAGGCGAGCTCGGCATGGATATTTCAGCCCTCCGCAGCAAAACCGGCTACATCACTCTCGACCCCGGCTACGGCAATACCGGCGCCTGCAAAAGCGCCATCACCTTCATCGATGGTGAAAAAGGCATTCTTCGCTATCGAGGCTACGACATCGCCGAACTCGCGGAAAAAAGCACCTTCGTCGAGACCGCCTACCTGATCATCTACGGCGAGCTTCCCACTCCCACCGAACTCGCCGATTTTTCCACGCTGCTCACCGAAAACCAAATGCTCCACGAGAGCATGCGCTTCCACTTCGAGGGCTTCCCCCACACCGCCCATCCGATGGCGATCCTCTCGGCGATGATCAACGCGGCATCGTCGTACTATCCGGACCTCGCCAGCGGCGACAACCGCGAGATGAATTTCCCGCATCACGCCGCACGCCTCATTTCACAAATCCGCACCATCGCCGCCTTCGCCTACCGCAAGGCTCACGACCTGCCGCCGATCTATCCGCGCAGCACTCTCGATTACACCGCAAACTTCCTGCACATGATGTTCTCGCAACCGGGCGAGGACTGCGAACTCAATCCGGAAATCGTCAAGGCGCTCGACCTGATCTTCCTGCTGCACGCCGACCACGAACAAAACTGCTCGACCTCGACGGTCCGCACGGTCGCCTCGAGCCGCGCCAACCTTTTCGCCTCGGCATCCGCCGGCGTCTGCGCGCTTTGGGGCCCGCTCCACGGCGGCGCCAACCAAGCGGTGCTCGAAATGCTCGAGGAAATCCACAACGAAGGCGACGACGGCACGAAGTTCCTCACCGAAGTGAAAAACAAGGTCGGCAACCGCCGCCTCATGGGCTTCGGCCACCGCGTTTACAAGAGCTTCGACCCGCGCGCGGTCATCATCAAGCAACAGTGCGACAAGGTGCTCGATCAACTTCACAAGTCGGATCCGCTGCTCGAAATCGCCAAAAAACTCGAGGAAATCGCGCTCAACGACGAGTACTTCATCGCCCGCAAACTTTACCCGAATGTCGATTTCTACAGCGGCATCATCATGCGCGCCATCGGCATCCCGACCGATATGTTCACGGTGATGTTTGCCATCGGCCGCATGCCGGGATGGGTCGCCAACTACAAGGAAGTGATGGAGGACACAGAGAGCCGCATCGTGCGCCCGCGCCAAATTTACACCGGCGCCACCCTGCGACCCTTCGTTCCACTCGACAAGCG
>CAYQRP010000369.1:0-1382 GCA_964419815.1 uncultured Luteolibacter sp.
GCGAAGGACCTCAAGTGGTTGCGCGAGGTGTATCAGGGGGATCATGCGAAGCAGTTGACGCTGCGGGCGGTGATGACGGGTGGTTTGCTGGGGATGGTGTTGTCGATTTCGAATTTGTACACGACGCTGAAGTTGGGTTGGGCCTTTGGGGTAGCGATCACGGCTTGTGTGTTGTCGCATGTGCTTTGGAACGGGATGCGGGCCTTGAGTGGCGGGAGGATGTCGCGCATGACGATGTTGGAGAACAACTGCATGCAGAGCACAGCGAGTGCGGCGGGGTATTCGACGGGGGGCACGGTGGGCAGTGCGTTTGCGGCGCTGTATCTTTTTGAGGGAGTGCATCAGCCGTGGTGGGTGGTGACGAGCATGGTCTTGCTGACCGCGGCCTTGGGCGTGTTTTTGGCGATTCCGATGAAGCGGCGGATGATCCAGCACGAGGAGTTGCCGTTTCCGAGCGGCATTGCGGCTGCGGAAACTTTGCGCGGACTCTACTCCGAAGGGCGTGAGGCGATGCGCAAGGCACGTGCCTTGGTGCTCGGAATCGCGGCGGGTGGCATGTTTGGAATTTTGAAAAACCTGCCGGCTTTGGCGGAGACTTATGCGGGTCAGTGGCTCGGTCGATTCGCCGCGTGGTGGCATGGCTGGATGCCGGTGCCCGAGTTGTTGAAATTTCGCTGGGATGTTTTGCCGAACGGCATTCGCATTTCGGGCGTCGGCTTCGAGCCTGGGGTGCTGATGCTTGGCGCGGGCATGATCATGGGCTTGAGAATGGCCCTCTCGATGTTGGTGGGATCGGCTGTTTTGTGTTTTGTGATCGCGCCGTATTTGGTCGCGCAGGATATGGCGATGGCGGGAAGTCCCGCGGTGCCGCATTCGATTTGGCAGCCTGGCATGGATGAGGTGATGCCGCGGCGCTGGGGCGTGTGGGGCGGCACGGCACTCATGGTGTTTGCGAGTCTCACTTCGTTTGCCATGAGTTGGCGCACGCTGCTGCGCGCGCTGCGTTTCGGATCGGGCGGAAATGTTTCGCCGATCGCGCATCTCGAAGTGCCAATCAAGTGGATGTGGATCGGGCTGGTGCCGATCACCATCGGTCTTGTCGCCTTGCTGCATGTGGCCTTCGGTTTGGGAATTTTTGCGGGCCTGCTGGCGGTGGCGATGTCGTTCGTGCTGGCCTTGGTTGCGTGTCGTGCGACGGGCGAAGCGGATACGACTCCGATCGGCGCGATGGGGAAGGTCACGCAACTGGTGTATGCGGTGCTGGTGCGCAACAATCCCGCGGTGAATCTCATGTCGGCGGGGGTGACCGCATCGGCAGCGGGCAGTGCGGCGGATTTGCTGACCGACCTCAAGAGCGGCTATCTGTTGGGAGCCAATCCGCG
>CAYQRP010000370.1:0-1381 GCA_964419815.1 uncultured Luteolibacter sp.
GAAGAGGGCGCATCTTCTTAGGCTGCTCAGAACATGGAGCGGGACGCTCCATGGACGGACTGGGACAGGATGTCCCAGCTACGGGGAAGAGGTGTCCCGCAAGATGCGTGACACGGCCGGCGGGACGCCAGCGCTCCCCTTGAAGAAGCGACTTCTTCACTCTCTTCCCTAATGACCAATGTCTATTGACCAATGACTCCTCCCAATCACCCACATTGCGGGCAGACGCCGAAAAATTCGAGTTCGTGGTAGAGGTTGCGGAAGCCGGTTTTTTGGCGGATTTCGTCTTCGAGTTCGTGGACAGGGCAGGGGGCTTTGATCGGTTCGATCGTGCCGCAGGAGGTGCAGATCAGGTAGTCGCTGTGTTTGCCGGGGATCAGCAAGGTGAAGTACGCGGCGCGTTCGTGAAGCCCGAGGCGGCGCACGATGCCGTGTTCGGTGAGGCGTTGCAGCAGGCGGAAGACCGTGGCCTTGTCGCACTGCGAGCTCAGTCGCGGTGAGGTGGCCAGTTCGGCAAGTGTCATGGGTCGTCCGCTTTCAAGCAGCGTGCTGACCATTTCTTCGAGCGCCTTGGTGCGTCGCAAGCCTGCGTTGCGGCAATTGGCGATGATGTCGTGAACGGTGCTGCTCATGGGTAACAATTCAAAATGTCATGGATCGGCAGTCGCGCGAATGAGAAATTTCGCAAAATTTTTTAGAACAGTTCGCGTTGTGGTGTGTCGGGCTGAACCGTCGGTGGCACCGGGATGCCGAGTTTTTCGTAGGCCTCGGGCATGGCCATGCGACCGCGCGGGGTGCGCGTGAGGTAACCTTGCATGATCAGGAATGGCTCGTGCACTTCCTCGATGGTGGCCGAATCCTCGCCGACCGCGACCGCCAGCGAATTGAGTCCGACCGGGCCGCCGCTGAATTTGTAGATCAGCACTTCGAGCAGGCGCTTGTCCATTTCGTCGAGCCCTTGCGAATCGATTTCGATCATCGCCAGCGCCGCATCGGCGATGGCTGCGGTGATGGTGCCTCCGCCGCGGACTTGGGCGAAGTCGCGCACCCAACGCAGCAGGGCATTGGCCACGCGCGGGGTGCCGCGTGAGCGTGAGGCGACTTCGAGCGCGCCGGCGGATTCGATCGGCACATCGAGCAAACCGGCCGAGCGTTCGATGATTTGTGCCAGCTCGCCGTGCGTGTAGTAATCAAGTCGGTTCACGAGTCCGAAGCGCGAGCGCAGGGGAGCGGTGAGCATGCCCGAGCGGGTCGTGGCGCCGACGAGAGTGAAGCGCGGAAGATTGATTTGAATCGATCGCGCGGAGGGACCCGAGTCGATGATGATGTCGAGGCGGAAGTCCTCCATCGCCGGGTAGAGGTATTCCTCGATCGCCGGGTG
>CAYQRP010000371.1:0-1380 GCA_964419815.1 uncultured Luteolibacter sp.
GGGTCGGCAGTCGCATCCGCCGAGGGCTTTTCTAAAATCCATTCCAGCATTTTTGATGATCAAAAAACCCGATCGTGAACAAGCGAAGCAGACATCCAAGGCTACCTCCTCGCGCAAGTTGGGCATTTGGGCGAGGATGGGTGGGGCGGCTCTTAGCGTCGCCGTGCTGGTCCACATCGCGTTGCTTGTAATCGGAGCGATTTGGGTGATGAAAATCATCATTCCCGTGGAGAAGACCGTCGATTTCATGCCGGGAAATGGCGAGGCCGGGGGCGGCGAGCGGGGCGCGCAACACAAGATCCAACAAAAGAAGCGTGCTCAGATCACTCCCTCCACCAATGTCAAAAGGGTTTTCGCCGATGGGGCCGTTTCCAATTATGCGATTCCCGAGCAGGGTGACAGCTTCAGTCAAATGTCATCGCTGAGCTCTTTGGGCGGCGGGGGAGCCTCCGGTGGTTTGGGTGGCGCTGGCGGTGGCAAGGGTTTTGGCAATGGCTTGGGCGAGGGAGCGGGTGGCTTGGGTGCGGTTGGGGCGACCATGTTCGGTCTTCAGATGGAGAAGGTCCAGAAACTCGCGGTGGTGATGGATGTGTCGCGGTCGATGACGAGTTATCTGCCCATCGTCGCCAAGGAACTCGACAAATTGGCCACACGCGGTCCGCTGATTCTTTATTTCGGTTGCGGTCTTAAAACAGAGCCCAAAAATCGCAGCATCAGTGACAAGGTGTATTTGGCCAATGGCAAAATTTTTGACCGCTTTTGGCAGAACTGGCAGGGAAATGCTCCCCTGAACATCAAGCCCGAAGAGCAGAAAAAGCTCACCTACGATCCAGAGGCGGAGATGCCCTTGCCTGACATCCACAAACAAATGTCAAACCGGCTCGATACGTATTTCATCGATTTCAATGGCATCCAATACGCGCAGACGGCCTTGCTGTGCAAGGAGCTGAGAGAAGCCGACGCGATTTACTGGTTCGCCGACTTTATGGACAAAGTGGATGAGGAAGTCATGAAAGACGTGCTCAGGCAATTGAAGTCCCGCAAGCAAAAGCTCTATTTGCACGCGACGGTGGCTGGCAAATCCTACGAGATCGTTCGCGACAAACTCTGTCTCCCGAGCGGAGGCACGGCGATTGTGAAGGATTTGAAAAAGGGGAAAAGATGAGCGGTGGGGGCTACTCTTAGGTGGTGGGTGTAGCGGGAGAAGACGGAAGACATCAAGAAACAAGACGCAAGATGAAGTAGCAGCTGGGCTTTGCCTTCTCAAAACATGGAGCGGGACGCTCCATGGACGGCCTGGAGCAAGATGCTCCAGCCACGGTAGGGCCCGTCCATTGAATTGCTTGCCCGCGGGGCGGGGCTGGACTACATCCCTCGCGT
>CAYQRP010000372.1:0-1367 GCA_964419815.1 uncultured Luteolibacter sp.
GTGGGTAGGGTGTAAGTTGGATAAACCCAAAACCCATTATGAATGATCATACCGCGAATCATCTTGATGCCCAAATCGCCTATGTCGGCGAACAACTTGAAAAACTCAGCGAAGAACTCCACGACATCGGAGAGCCGGCCTCGCGTGCGCTCGAGCGTCGGCTCAACGCGTTGAAAGTTGAATACAAGGCGCTGCAGCGAAACTACGGCGAGTTTCAACATCGCGATCATGACGGCGCGCTTGCTTTGCAAAAAATCCACACCCTGCTCAATCACATCGAGCGCGAGGAATCCTCACTCGGTCATGAGGCGGATTTCCTCCATCAATCGAATCCCTCCACCATGGAGCTGGCCGTGCGCGCGGGATCGCAATTTGTCGATCTCTGCCGGCACGGCAAGCAACACCTCATCGGCGATCGTCATCCGCTTGGGGCTTCCGCTTTTGTGAATCAAAGTGGCGAGGAGATTCGCGCCTTGGAAAAGCAGCGAGCTTGAGTGGCCCCGTTCTCACTCGTCGGTGTCTTTGGTCGCGCCTTTTTTCGCGGCCGCTTTCTTTGCCGGACGTGGCGGAAAATCAAAGCCGACTTTTCCTTCCTTGGGATCGAAGGTGAGGAAAGCATCGAACTTGCGTTTGGTGCGGTTTGAAACAAAGCCCTTGATGAGGTCGGTCTTGCCGTTGCCGACCAGTTTGAGCGCCTGTTCGGGAGTGATCTCGTGCTGCAGGATCGACTTGCCAATGCGAATGCCATTGGGCTCCTTTTTCGTGACGACTTCCGGCAGGTGGTAGGCCTTTTCGGATTGATACAGTTTCACGCGGCGCCCATCGGCCAGCTCGACTTCGCCGATGACCTGTTCTTCGGTGAGCTCCGTGGCGGCATCGTTGTCGTCGTTGTCGAAGACAAAGTTGACCTTGAATTTCGCATCAAGTTCGAGCGCGGCATCGAAGGGCTTGTTGAACTTTGATTTGAACCCGGTGAGCGGGCCGACAAATTTTTTGCTGAACAACTCGGCGGCTTCGGCCTCGGTGATCAGGCGGCCGGCGATGTGTTTCTTGGCCTTGAATTTGCATTCCGGCTGACGGCACTCGTAGGTGGCATCGGTCTGGCGCAGGCCTTTGGCTCCGCACATCGGGCAATCAACATTGAGGTCGGGAAACGATTGGTTCTTCGCATCATCGGCACGCTGCTTGGCCTTGCCGACGATTTCCTCGGTGTAGGCATTGATCTCGCGCATGAACTCGTCGCGCTTGAGTTCGCCCTGCTCCATGAGGTGCAGTTTGTGCTCCCAATCGCCCGTGAGTCTGGGCGAGTAGAGCCCTTCGATTTTCATGTCGCGCACCAAGTCGATGAGCCGCATGCCGCTGTTGCT
>CAYQRP010000373.1:0-1363 GCA_964419815.1 uncultured Luteolibacter sp.
ACAATCGTTGCACTTGCGACATCGCCTTGCCGATCATAGCTGCGCAAACGAATGCGATTGACCCCCAATACATTGGTAGGAAGAGAACCGTAAAACGAATGGGTAGTGATGGCGGAGATCACCCGATTGATCGCCGTCGGCGGGGTTTGGGTTGCCGGATAGCCGAATTGGATTCGATCCGAATCATAGGCATTGATGACGGCGCCACTGTTAGTCGCCATATAGTACATGGTGGCATTTTTAAGTGTTGTGTCCGCTTCGTTGGGGTCTTCGCTGGAATGTGCCAAGCCCAGCGCATGCCCGAGCTCATGGGTGAGGACATGCTTGAATTTATCGGCATTTTGCAACGATGTTTGAATTGTAACATTTTCGATTACGACATAACCAGATAAACGCTCTTGAAAAGCTTGACCATTGATCGTGCCACCCGTGTGGGATGAGGGTTCCGCTCGGAAGAAGCCCCCTCCGATGCCAAGCACGCTTCCATTGACGGCTCCATAGGGATCGTGCAATTGGATGCGCAGGCGCCTATCATTGACACTGATTGAGCTTGCCGCAGAGCTAAAGGACTCGGTGCCGTCATAGACAAACCTGAGCGAGGAAACGCTGGACCAAACATTCAGCGCTTCACGAACAGCCGCCAGCGCGGCATTAACGTTCATGCCGCTGGGTAGCTGAGATGCATTCACGTCCACGATGTAGCGGATGGGCTCATTGCCATCACACGCAATGAATCTGGTTGGTTGAAGATTGGTTTCCAAATAACCTGTGGTTGTCACTCTCGAGCTAGGCACGCCCGAGTTTGCCGTATCGAACCCGACATCCGCAGTCGTCGCGGCAACTGTCGCATGCTGAGGACGCGAGCCGCAGGCGCCATTATGAAGATATTGGCAGGTCTGCTCACAGCCGTCTGGCGCGTTAAGAGCCATCATGCCCGGTGCTGTCCAGCGGCCCTGCTCATCTTGATGAAGCATCAGTGCGTATTTCTGATTCGGCTGCAAATCGAGAAAGTCTGAACGCAAATGGCACTCATGCTCGAGCTTTCCCCCAGCCGAAATGATTTCAAATTCAGTCGGAACTTCACCCTTGTAGTTCTCGATGCGTCTAAGCTGATAGCGGGTGGCGATTGTGTCGTCGCTGTCTATGAATGATTCGCGTATTATCACCTCAACTTTGGCCACAGCTTGGCTGCGCTCAAATAGTTCAGCCTCGCAAGTGGCGTCAAGACAGCCGCCTTTCAAGTCGGTCAGACCGAGCAAGCAGCACAAGCCAAAGACAATTCTCAGAAAAGGAGTTTTGCGATGATCCCAGTCGCATACGCTCGCGTGCTGAATCGGGGCGGCATAACTGCAAATCAGAACAA
>CAYQRP010000374.1:0-1353 GCA_964419815.1 uncultured Luteolibacter sp.
TTGGATGCGCATCATGCTTTGGAATTTGTGGGTTTGCCCGAGGGGCGAATTCCTTTGGCGCATGCCACGGTTTATTTGGCGACGGCGCCGAAATCGAACACCGCGTATGCGGCGCTGGGTAAGGCGATGGCAGATATTGAGCAAGGCCGCACTCTGGCGGTGCCGCCACATTTGCGCACGGCGACTCGCAAGAAGCTTGCCGCGGGTTCGGGTGAGAGTGAGTCGAATCTCCAGTATTTTTACTCTCACGATTTCGAGGGTGCCTATGTGCCGCAGTCGTATTTGCCGGAGGGCCGCGTTTATTATGAGGCCGGCGATCAGGGCATGGAAAAAAGAATCAAAGAGCGGCTCGATTATTGGCGCGCTTTAACGAAGTCCGAGAATGGCGGCGGCGGTCACGAAATAGATCAGCATGCCAGAGATATCGACGGTCGAGGCCAGTGATGGCGATGAAACCACCGCGGGGTCGAGTTTGATGGCGCGCGCGCCGAGCGGCAATAGCGCGCCAAGCACCGTGGCAGAGAGGACTTGCAAGGTGATGGCGGCGGCCACGGCAAATGCGAGATGCGCGAAATCGAATTGCGCCCCGGTGTGGGTTTGCAGGTGGGGAAGGATCAGCGTGATGAAGGCAGCGATGGCGATGCCGAGTGAGAGTCCGAGAAAAAGCCCGGTGCGTGCTTCCTTCCATGCAATGCGCAGGGCGTTGCCGGGGTTGATTTCTCCAAGCGCCATGGCGCGGATGACCATGGTGGCGGCCTGACCTCCGGAGTTTCCGCCTGCGGCCACGACCATCGGCAGGAAAAGCGATAGCACCGAGGCTTGCTCGAGCAAATGGCTGAAGCGATACATCACATAGCCGGTGACGATCGAGATGAATGCCAGTCCAACAAGCCAGCTCACGCGGCGGCGGAAATGCAAACCGACGCTGGTGTTGAGGTAGGAAACCTCCGATTGTTCACCACCGATCGCAGCGAGTTTTTCGATGTCCTCGGTTGATTCCTCCTGCAAAATTTCAAGCGCGTCGTCGTAGGTCAGCACGCCGAGCAGGTGATGAAATTCGTCGACCACCGGCAGCACGATCAGGTCGTATTTCGAAAGCGTGCGCGCGGCTTCCTCCTGGTCGGCGGATGCCAGCACGAACTCGTCGGCCGGCTCCATGATGTCGTGGACCGGTGTATCCCAGGTGCTGAATGCGAGGTCGCGCAGGCGCACCTTGCCGGCGAGGCGGCCTTGCTCATCGACGACAAAAATTCGCGCGAGTGTTTCCGCATCATCGCGGTCGCGGCGCAGCACAGTGATCGCTTGCTTGACCGTCATGTCGGCGGTGATGCGGCCGATGCTGGTGGTCATGCG
>CAYQRP010000375.1:0-1353 GCA_964419815.1 uncultured Luteolibacter sp.
AGGCGCTCATGTCGTTGAGCAACTCGATTTGTTGGCTTGGTAAAATTTCGCGCACCACTTTCGGTCGCCATGTGTTGGCCGAAAGAACTGGCGGCCAAATTTGCGCAGAATCTCGCGGTTGGAGGTCACTCCATGAATTTTCCCAGCGCTCGAGAAATCCGCTGAAGCGCCGGACTTCCTCATCAATCGATATGACCTCTCGGTTTGTTCGCGCGCTTTCCGCGCCGACATCGATCATGTCCGCGCCGAGGCGGATTTGTTCACGGGCTCTCTCGATGGCGGCATCGAAATCCAGCGTGCCGTCGCCGGCAAACGAGTCGTCGTTCACATTGACGATTCCCATGATCAGCGGGCGGCGGGGAAAGGGGATCACCCGGTCGGGAAGGCGCAGGCGCATGGGCATTTTTAGCCATGAAAAATCGAAAACTGAACCCTGAAAACGCATGACGCTTGCCCCGCGCGGCCGGTCGTCTAGGATTTCGGGCATGGCATCGACCTTCGGGCAGATTTTTCGCATTCACACCTTCGGCGAGTCCCACGGTGGTGGGGTTGGCGTGGTCATCGATGGCTGCCCGCCGCGTGTTCCGCTGCCGCTCGAGGTCATCCAGCACGAGCTCGACCGCCGCCGCCCCGGGCAGTCGGACATCGTCACGCCGCGCAAGGAGGCGGACACGGCGGAAATTCTCTCTGGGCTTCACGATGGCGTCACGCTCGGCACGCCGATTGCAATTTTTGTTCGCAACACGGATCAGCGCCCGGGCGCTTATGATGAAATGGCGCTCAAGTACCGGCCGAGTCATGCGGATTACACCTACGATGCCAAATACGGCATTCGTGCTCCATCCGGTGGTGGTCGTGCTTCGGCGCGCGAAACGATCGGTCGCGTTGCGGCGGCGGCGGTCGCGCGGCAGGTGCTTGCCAAGCTGCATCCGGGCATCGAGGTGCTTGCATGGGTCAAGTCGATTCAGGAACTGCAAGCCGAGGTCGATCCCACATCCGTGACTTCAGAGGTGATCGAGTCGAATGTCGTCCGTACGGGAGATCCCGCGATGGTTGAAACGATGATTGAGCGCATCAAGTCGATCCGTGCCGATGGAAATTCCGTCGGCGGCGTGATCGAGTGCGTGATTCGCAATTGCCCGCCAGGTTTGGGTGAGCCGATTTTTGATAAGCTTGAAGCGGATCTCGCCAAGGCGATGCTTTCGATACCTGCGACGAAGGGATTTGAAATTGGCTCGGGCTTTTCCGGCACGCTTCTCACCGGCCGTGAGCACAACGATGCGTTTCGCATGGTCGACGGCAAGGTGCGTACGGCGACCAACCGTTCGGGCGGCGTGCAGGGAGGCATTTCCA
>CAYQRP010000376.1:0-1352 GCA_964419815.1 uncultured Luteolibacter sp.
TTTTCCAGATATCGCGTGCCGCCATCAATCGTTTCCAAAACCGTGCTCATCCGGACCGCCACGGACCATGCGGCATGCGGACCGATGCGCCAAGCACTTTGATCCCGTTGAAAAATTCAAGGTCTTGCCTCAGCGCGCACCCGCCGCTTTGAGCTTTGCCACCGCTTCATTGAGCCGACGCCGCGCCTCATTCAACTCGACCTCAAGCTTGCGAATGCGCTCGTCCCGCTGCGCAATGGCCGCCTGCCACTTGCCGACATCGCCACCCGCCTGCTTGAGTGCCGCCTCGAGTTCCGCAATGCGCGCATCCCTGCTCATCGCCGCTGATTTGCCCGACTCGACCGCCTTGCCCGATTGCTCGGCCGCTTCCTTGAGTACCTGAAGGTCACGCTCAAGTGCCGCGCAACGCGCGCTTTGCTCAGCCGCTTTCGCATCCGCCTCCATCAGTGAAGTTCTCAAAACCGCCATGTCCCGATCCGCTGCATGCTCGCCGCGCCATTGCACGACGATCAACGCAACCAGCGCCAGACATCCGACGGCATTGATCCAAGTGAGCGTACGGGCATTCATGAAAAATCAGTTTTTTGCTCCGCGCGTTTCAATGCCGACCTTCTCCACACCCGCACCCTTCACCGCATCCAGCACACCCACAACCTGACGGTGACGCGTCTCGGCATCCGCCGAAATCATCACGCGCGTTTCGCCACCGGCCACCGCCGATTTCAAGCGCTCGGTGATCTCGGAAAGCGTCACCACCTTGCTGTCCCATGTCGTCACGCCCTCGGCATCGATCGCAATCTGAATCGGCGGCGTGGTTGTTTCCTCCTGCGCACTCGATGCGGTGGGAAGGTTGATCGGCACCCGCTTCACATGCGTCATGCTCAAGCTCACCAGCATGAAAGCGGCGAGCAGGAAAAACATGATGTCGATCAATGGAATGATTTCGATGCGGGCTTCGTCGCCCTCGTCGTCACCACTCTGCGATTGGAGCTTTACCGGCATCAGCGTGCGGATTGGTTCGGGGAAAAATTTTCAAGGTCGTGACCGTGTTCCTTGGCCGCCTTGACCAGAAGTTCGCTGTGGTTGATCCATCGCTCGAGGGACCCGCGAAGCGATGAAACGCGCTTGCGGAAAAAGTTGTAGGGCAGCAGGCAAAGAATCGCGATGCCGATGCCGCAGGCGGTGGCGATCAAGGCCTCAGCAATACCACCAGACACCTTTGAGGGCGCCAAGGATTCATCACCCACGAATGAAAAGGAACCCATGATGCCGACCACCGTACCCAACAATCCAAGCAGCGGCGCCAGCGTGATGAGCGTGCTGATCACCCACATGCGCGCCTCGGATTTTTC
>CAYQRP010000377.1:0-1349 GCA_964419815.1 uncultured Luteolibacter sp.
GGTGCCGGATTCAGCGGCGCGGTGATTGCCCGCGAGCTGGCGGAGAAGGGTCATGTGGTGCATGTCATCGATGAGCGACAGCACCTTGCTGGCAACTGCCATACCGAGCGTGATGCGCAAACAGGCATTCAGATTCACAAGTACGGACCGCACATTTTCCACACCGCGGATCGCGAAGTGTGGGATTACATCAACCGTTTCGGCGAAATGATGCCCTATGTGCATCGTGTCAAAGCAACCAGCCGTGGCAAGGTCTACTCGCTGCCGATCAACCTCCACACAATCAATCAGTTTTTCGGAACCTGCATGTCGCCGACAGAGGCGCGTGACTTCATCGGCAAGCTCGGCGACAAATCGATCACCGACCCGCAGAGTTTTGAGGATCAGGCTCTCGCGTTCTTAGGCAAGGAGCTCTATGAGGCATTTTTCCGCGGCTACACGATCAAGCAGTGGGGCATGAATCCCTCCGAACTGCCTGCCTCAATTCTCAAGCGTTTGCCGGTCCGCTTCCATTACGACGACAATTATTTTGATCACCCTTATCAGGGCATTCCGAAAAACGGTTACACCGAGATCGTCAAAAACATTCTCGACCATCCGAACATCAGCGTTTCGCTTGGAACATCCTTCGAGTCGATCGATCGCGCGGCGTACGAGCACATTTTTTACTCGGGACCCTTGGATCGATACTTTGATTATCGGCTGGGCCGTTTGGGTTATCGCACACTTGATTTTCGCGAGATCCGCGCAAAAGGCGATTACCAAGGCACGGCGCAAATGAATCACAGCGATCTCAAGACGCCGTTCACTCGCATCACCGAGCACAAGCATTTCGCCCCATGGGAGAAGCACGATGATACGGTTTGTTACGAGGAGCACTCGCGTCTCGCTGAGGTCGATGACATTCCCTATTACCCAATTCGTCTTTTGAAAGAAAAGGCTCTTCTTGCCCAATACCAAGACCTAGCCTCCAAAGAATCGCAGGTCACCTTCGTCGGCCGCCTCGGCACCTACCGCTACCTCGACATGGATGTTACCATCCGCGAAGCGTTGGAGGTTGGGAGGAGAGTTATGGGTTAAAAGTTATGGGTTATTGGAGGGGGATGAACATCGAACACCCAACGCCCAACATTGAACATCGAAGTGGAAGAATGTGAAAAAGCGGCTTCTTTCTGGGCAGGGCCGCTTTTCCAAAGCGTCCGTCTTTGCAGCGCCTCGCTCCAATTTCTGAATGGTAGGGCGACGCGGCTCCGCGGCGCCGATTCATCAAAAGAGAAGGCGGGCTGCCCCCTTGAACGCCCGCGGCGCTGACACTTCACGCATCAAATCTTGACTACCCAGAGGAATGC
>CAYQRP010000378.1:0-1346 GCA_964419815.1 uncultured Luteolibacter sp.
AGGTGCCGCCAGTCCAGTCGACCGCGCTGCTGTCAGCAAAGGCAAGTGCGGCTCCCGAGCCTAGGTTGATGGTGGAGGTTGCAGCGGTGACGTCGAGGGTTCCCGCAGTATCGGTATTTGTCGCCGCATCGAGCGTGGCGGCGCCGATTGAAACGGCCGTCGCATTCGGCAATACATTGCTCGCGCCCAAGGCCAAGGTGCCCGTGTTGATGTTGGTTGCGCCCGTGTAAGCATTGCTGCCCGAGAGAAGCAGTCGGGATGCGGAGCTGTTTTGCGTCACGCTGGTGACATTCGCGCCGATGGGGGCGCTGATGGTGGTGTCGCCGGTGCCGGTGCCTTGCAGGGTGATGCTGCCAGTGTGGTTGACGCTGCTGCCGCTGATGGTGATGGTGTTGGCTGCAAGCCCGAGATTGTTGAGCAAGAGGTTGCCGGTGCCAGTCACACCACCGCTGAGATTCGAAGTCGCCTTGATAGTTCCGTTGATCGTATTGTCGAAGGTCTGAAGAGTGAGGTTGCCATTCAAGGTGACTCCCCCAGATAGCGTGAAGCCCGAGCCAGCTCCGTTTGCGCCAATGACGACCGAGCCGCTGTTAGGAGCATTGACGACGAATGGATTCGAATTGCCCTGTCCCGTGAGGTAGGTGGCCCCAGTGGAGCCGACGCCACCCATGGTGACCGCGCCCGAGCCTAGTGTGAATTGCGTGGTCCTGCTTTCCAGCGTGCCATTCTTGATGGTGACTCCACCGGAAAAAGTATTTGAGCCTGTGAGCACGAGCGTCAACGTGCCGCTGTCTTTGGTCAGGGCCTTGGCGCCACCCGATTCCGAAATGATGCCGGAGAGGGTCATTGTGGAACTGGCGGTGCCGCTGGCCAGCCTAACGTCCAAATTGTCGTTGAGAGTGATGTTGGATGAAATGGTGGTTGCACCCGTGCCGGCGGCGGAGCGACTCAGGCTGGCGTTACCGCTGCTCACGTCAAAAATCAGGGAACCACCGTTCGGCGCCAGCGTAACGGTCTGCGTGCCACTGTTGTCACCGATGGTCAGCGTGCCAAGCGTGATCGCTTGGTTGAGGTTGACGGTCTGGTTGCCGTTAATGTTGACACTCATGTTGGCCACATCAGCCAAGGCATTGGGGAATCCTGCGGTCCAGTTGTTCTGACTGCTGGCATTGTTCCAGTTAAACGTCCCGGCGGCAGTTGGAGTCCAAGTGTAAGTCGCCGCGTAGGCGGAAGGAGCAGCGAACGCGAAGCCGGCAAGAGTGACGGCGGCCAGAAGCCCATCAAGAGAGCGAAAGGACTTGCGCTTCTGTTGTGATGAAACGCTTGGGCAAGGGAGGGTTTTTCCG
>CAYQRP010000379.1:0-1344 GCA_964419815.1 uncultured Luteolibacter sp.
GCCGCCAAGGGCTTGCGCAAAACTTACAACGGTCGCGCGGTGGTCGATGGCGTCACGATCACCGTCAAGGATCGTGAAATCGTCGGCTTGCTCGGACCCAATGGTGCGGGCAAGACCACTTCGTTCTACATGATCGCCGGATTGGTTCCTGCTGATGACGGATCGGTGAGCTTTCAAGGCCACGACATTTCCGACTTGCCGATGCATCGTCGCGCGCGACTTGGTCTTGGTTATTTGCCGCAGGAAGAATCGGTTTTTCGCAAGCTCTCGGTGCTCGACAATCTGCTCGCGATTCTTGAAACGCGACCGAACCTCAACCGCTCGCAGCGCCTCGAGCGCGCGCACGATCTGCTCGAACGCTTCGGCATTTCGCGCGTTGCCAAGTCGCTCGCCATCACACTCTCGGGCGGCGAAAAACGTCGACTCGCCATCGCCCGCTCGCTTTGCTCCGACCCGCGCCTGCTCATGCTCGACGAACCCTTCGCCGGCATCGACCCAATCGCGGTGGAAGACATCCAACGCATCGTGCGCGAACTACGCGATCGCGATGGACTTGCGATTCTCATTACCGATCACTCGGTGCGCGAAACTCTTTCCATCACCGACCGCGCGTTTCTCATCCACGACGGACGCGTGATCCTCGAGGGCGCATCCGATGAACTCGTCAACGACCCGATCGCACGCAAGCATTACCTCGGCGACGATTTCCGGATGTGATGCGCCAACGATTTCGACGGTGAAATTTCAATCGGTCATCTTCGACTTCGACGGCATCCTAGTCGACACCGAGTGGGCGATCTATCAAGCATGGAAGAGGATCTTCGAAGCCCACGGGCAACACCTGCCGCTCGATGTTTACACGCGCTGCATTGGATCCGACTTCGCCACATGGTCGCCCAAGACCCACCTCGAAGAACTCACCGGGCGCGCCTTCGATTGGCATGACCTCGACGCGCGCCGTCAGCGAGAAATCGAAGCGGAGCTCATCCATGAAGGCCCGATGCATGGTGCGATCGAATTGCTGGAATTTTTGCAAGACGCGGAAATTCCCACCGCTGTGGCATCAAGCTCATCTCACCGTTGGGTCGATGGCTGGCTCGAGCGGCTCGATCTTGCAAAGCATTTTAACGCGGTCATCTGCCGTGGTGACGCGCCACGCATCAAACCCGCGCCCGATCTTTTTCTCGAAGCCGCCAAGCAACTCGACACGAGCGTCGAACATTGCCTCGTCATCGAAGATTCGATGAACGGACTCATCGCCGCAAAGGCCGCCGGCATGCCGACATGGATCGTTCCGAATCGCGTCACCGACTGCCTTGATTTTTCAATCGCCGATCGGATTTT
>CAYQRP010000380.1:0-1342 GCA_964419815.1 uncultured Luteolibacter sp.
TTCGCCACTCAGGCGATTTACGAACCGGGATCGACCTTCAAGATCGTCGCCTGCGCGGCAGCGATCAACGAAGACATCGCCAAGCCAAGCACTTCAATTTTCTGTCACAACGGCCTGTACTCCGAGGGTGGCTTCACCGTGCCTGATCACCATCCGTACGGCAATCTCACGCTGGAGGGCGTGCTGGCAAAATCGAGCAACATCGGTGCTTACAAATTTGCCAAGCGGCTTGGTCCGAAACGCTTTTACGATTATGTCAGCCGCTGGGGATTTGGCCGCAAAACCGGCATCATGCTTGGCGGCGAAAGCTCGGGCATTGCGCGCAACACCAACAATCCCGTTGACTTCTCACGCGCAAGCTATGGCTACGCGCTCAATGTCACGCCCTTGCAAATGGCTTGCGCCTACGCCGTGATCGGCGGCGACGGCCGGCTGCTCAAACCACAGATCGTCAAAGCATTGGTCGCCAACGACGGCACGGTGGTGGAAACTTTTCGCGAAGAGGAAGTTTGCCGCGTGCTCAAGCCCGAGGCGGCAAAGCAGATGCGCGAGGCGATGATCAAGACCATCGAACCCGGCGGCACCGCGACGCTGGCGGCCGTGCCGGGATACAAGGTTTCTGGCAAAACCGGTACCGCCAAGCGCCACAACCCGAACGGCTCGGGCTACCTCAACAACAGCTACACCGTCTCCTTTGCCGGCATGATGCCCGCACACGATCCTGCCTTTGTCGGCGTCGTGGTGATCGACGATCCGAAAACAACCAAGGTCTCGCGATACGGCGGCACCATCGCCGCGCCCGCCTTTGGCCGCATCGCCGCACGCGCGGCCACTTATTTGAACCTGCCTCCCACCGAACCCGTGAATCCTTCGCTGTCCAAGGTCGCCCAACCATGATTCTCAAGCAACTTGTCGCCAGCCTTGCACGCGTCACCGCCTCCGGGCCGATGGACGCGGAAATTCACTCGCTCACCGCATCATCCAAAGAGGCTGGCCCTGGCGTGATGTTTGCCGCAATCCGCGGCAGCGCGAATGACGGACATCGCTTCATTGATGATGCCTTGCGCGCCGGCGCTTCGGCGATCCTTGCCGAAGTTGCGCCACCGAGTGACTTCGGCAACACGGTGGCATGGCTTCATGTGCCCGACAGCCGTGCGGCACTGGCCGAAATGGCGTCGGCCATGGAACAGCATCCGTGGCGTGATCTCGCGATGGCAGGCGTGACCGGCACGAATGGCAAAACCACCACCGCTTTTCTCATTCATCATGTGATGAAAACCGAGTGGCATCGTGCAGGCTTGCTCGGCACTGTGTTGGTCGACGATGGCGAAACGGTTTCGTC
>CAYQRP010000381.1:0-1338 GCA_964419815.1 uncultured Luteolibacter sp.
AGCCCGAACTGGTCGAGCGCGAGACGCGGGTTGCGCTCGGGTTTTTCTTCGAGCGGGTTGATGTGTGCCTGCGTGTGGCCGAGCGTGCGGTAGTTGTAGATCAACGCGACAACCTTGCCGAAGAAGGCCAGGTCCGAGTCCGACGCTTGCGCGGTGGTGCTTGCAGTGGTGCCAGCTTCAGCCGCACGGCGCGGTTGCGCGGTACCGAGTTCGAAGCCTTCGAAAAACGCAGCCCATGTTTCACCGACCGATTTCGGATCCTCGCACCACTTGGAGTATTGGGCTTCAAGCAAATCCGCATTCTGCCGCACCGAAACCGTCGAGTTCATTGGGGTATTTGGAAAATATGAGGCGGGCTTGCGAATTTACCGCTTGGCCCGCCGCGCGCGGCCATTCAATAAGGGGCGCGCCCGATGGAGTCAACCGCGCAACCGCGTGATTCCTAGGAAATTTCCCGTTTCACGGCCAAATGATCCAGGTCAACCAACTCACCAAACGATACGCCCGCCACGAAGCGGTGCGCGGCATCGACTTTTCGGTCGAGCGGGGGGAAATTGTCGGCTTTCTTGGGCCGAACGGTGCCGGCAAGACCACCACGCTGCGCATGCTCACCGGGTACCTGCCGCCAAGCTCGGGCACGGCTCGGGTGGCGGGCTTCGATGTGTTTCACGATTCGATCGAGGCTCGCAAGCGCATTGGCTACATGCCGGAAAATGTCCCGCTTTACGACGACATGCGGGTGCGCGAGTACCTGAGTTTTCGGGCAGGGATCAAAGGACTTGATGGCGCGGCACTGCGCCACCGCGTGGGTGAGGTGATCGAGCTTTGCGGGCTGCAATCGGTGCGCCGCAAGATGATCAAGACCCTTTCGAAAGGATTTCGCCAACGTGTCGGCCTCGCCGATGCCTTGGTGCACGATCCCGAGTTGCTCATTCTCGACGAGCCGACCAATGGCCTCGATCCCAATCAGATCCGCCAGATCCGTGAGTTGATCAAACAACTGGGCAAGTCGCACACGGTGCTGATTTCAACCCACATCCTTCACGAGGTCGAAATGATCTGCAATCGGGTCATCATCATCGACCAGGGAAAAATCAAAGCCGCCGATACACCGGAAAATCTCATCGCTCAGATGCGGGCGGCGGGCAGGGTGCAAGTGGAGTTGCAGTGCGACGCTGATCTTGCATCGGCGGCCCTCAATCGCATCGACGGTGTGAAAAAAGTGACCCCCGAGCCGATGGAAGACGGGTGGAATCGCTTCACCGTGTGGCTCGATTCCGAAAGCGACTCCCGCGAGGCGATGGCCAAGCTCGCGGCGCAAAATTCCTGGCCGATGCG
>CAYQRP010000382.1:0-1334 GCA_964419815.1 uncultured Luteolibacter sp.
GTCCAAGGCCCGCCTGCCGGACTCGAAATCGTCGAGCGCCTCATCGATCAACTCGATACGAAACCCGACCAAGTACTCATCTCCTGCGTCTTCGGCCAACTCGGGATCTCCGACGGCTGGAGCTTCGGCATGGACTATGTGCGCACGCTGAAAGGCGATGTCGCAGGCCGGGGCGGCTCGGGATTTGGGCCACGCCTGCCGCTGGGCGCGGTCAAGAATGATCCAAGCACTGACAAAGTAGATGAGTCGCTTCTTTCAACCTTCGCCCCCGGAAGTTTCCCCAGCGAAGCCGGCCTCGGAGTCTATGGCCTCATCGGCAACACGCTGCATGCCTATCTCACCGCCAAACAAGAGGATTCCAACTTCAAGGTGCTTTCGCGCCCGACGATTTTCACCGCAAACAACCAAAAAGGCTCGATCGTTAGCGGCACCCGCATCGCCGTGCCCACCAATTCCTACTCCTACGCCAACAGCTCGGGCCCATCGACGAACTTCGAATACCAGGATGTTGCGTTGAAACTGGAAGTGATCCCCTTGGTGAATTCAAACAGCGAGATCACGCTCAAGATTTATCTCACCAGCGACGATGTCGGCGAAAATCGCGCGGTCGGCACGGGCGAAAATGCCTATGACATTCCCGACATTCTCAACCGCGAGTTGATCACTACCGTCACGGTTCCGAACAATGAAACGGTCGTGCTCGGCGGTCTCATCACCGAATCTTCCAAGGACGGCACCAGCGGTATTCCCATTCTCAGCCGCATCCCCGGCATCGGCCCGCTCTTCGGCACAAAGAGCAAGGACAAGAGCGAAAGCGAACTCATCGTGTTCATTCAACCTTCGATCGTTCGAGATTCGCAAACCATGAATGATGCGCAAACCGACATGGACCGCCGCTACAACATTTCGCCCGATGCCCGCAGTTTCGCCGAACCGCCGCCACCGGAAGCAGTTCCTGTCGAGGAGCCCAAACCAGCGAAAAAGTCGAGATCCGGCTTCCGTCCGCCCAATCGATAAGCAATGTGGCGCGGGCGTCCTCGCCCGCCGCCTCTACACCATTTCAATTTCCTTCGCGTCCTTCCACAGCTCTTCGAGCCCATAGAAATCGCGAAGCTCCTGGTGCATCACATGCACCATCACATCGATGTAATCGAGGACGACCCAACGGGCGTCGACCTTGCCCTCGCGGTGGATGGCTTTGACGCCATGCTCTTCTTCCACGCGTTGCGAGACTTCGTTGAGGATCGCGCGCAGTTGCGGCATCGATGACCCCGAGCAAACGATCATGTAATCGGTGAGCCCCGACACCTTGCGCATGTCCCAGATGCGGATGT
>CAYQRP010000383.1:0-1333 GCA_964419815.1 uncultured Luteolibacter sp.
TGCGAAATACGCGTGAGACGCGTGGTCTGCTCAAACTCGGCCGAGGGATAAAACACCGCAATGAATCGCTTCACGATCATGTCGTAAACCTTTTGCTCGGTGTCGCTAAGCTTGGAAAATTTTCCGGTTGGGATGATGGCAAAGTGATCGGAAACTTTTTTGTCGTCGAACACGCGCTTGAGCTTGGCGAGCTTCGGTCCGTTTTCGCTGCCGCCATTGAGCACGGCCTTGGCATAACGCGCGCAATCAAGGTCGCTGCCGGCGATTTCTCCTAGCGTCTCGCGCACATTCGGAAGGTAGTCTTCGGGCAGATAGCGCGAATCGGTACGCGGGTAGGTGATGACCTTGTGCTTTTCGTAAAGTGCCTGTGCGATGCTGAGCGTGCCTTTGGCGGAGAAGCCCGCCTCGCGTTGCAGAGTGGTGAGGTCAAAGAGTTGCGGCGCGATTTGTGACTGCGCTTTTTTCTCTTCGCTAATGCTACCACTCTTGCCTTCGCAGCGCGACTTGATCGCCTCCGCGCTCGCTTGATCCCAAATCCGCTCGGGCCGACCGTGCGGGTTGGCCTCGGATTTTTTCCACTTCTCGTCGATCCACTTGCCGAGGTAGTCGCCGGCTTTCACGCCAAAGGTCGCGTGGACTTCGAAGTATGGTGTGGACTTGAAGGCTTGGATCTCCGCTTCGCGAGCGGCGAGGATCGCAAGCGTCGGAGTTTGCACGCGTCCGGCAGCGGTGATGTTGAATCCGCCGTGACGCGAGTTGAAACAGGTCAGCGCGCGGGTGGCGTTGAGCCCGACGAGCCAGTCGGATTCGGAGCGGCACTTCGCGGCATCGGCGAGCGCGAGCATTTGTTTGTCATCACGCAGTTTGTCCCAGGCTTCGGCGATCGCGTTTTGCGTCATCGACTGCATCCACAGGCGCTTCACGGGTTTTTGAATGCCGCCGTACTCGACAATGTAGCGGAAGATCAATTCACCTTCGCGGCCGGCGTCGCAGGCGTTGACCAAGAGATCGATGTCCTTGCGCTTGGCGAGCTTGAGCACCTGCTTGAGTCGCGCCTCGGTCTCGGGCTTGGCTTCGAGCTCGAAATTTTTCGGGATCGCCGGCAGCACGCCAAAATTCCACGGCAGGTTTTTGCCGTTCGGTCCGGTCGGCATCTTCAGCTCGACCAAGTGGCCGACGGCGGAGGTGATGACGGCTTTGTCATTTTCGAAATAGGCATCGCGGGCGGCGCCATGCTTTTCAAATTTGCCGAGCGGCTTGGCAAGCGCGCGGCTGAGGTCGGTCATGACGCTGGGTTTTTCGGCGATGATGAGTATTTTTCCCATGGCGATTG
>CAYQRP010000384.1:0-1332 GCA_964419815.1 uncultured Luteolibacter sp.
CCCTCTTTTGAAGAGCGCGACAGGAGTGTCGCGCCTCCTTAGTGAAAGCGTTCTCCAACCAACAACTAATGAATGATAAATCTTCCCCTGCTTCTCTGAAGCATCAAGCCTTGTGTTCGATCTTGTCCACTTCGGCTAGGGCCATGCCGACGACTTGGTCCATGTTGTAATAGCGATAGGTGGCGAGGCGGCCGATGAAAGAGACATTTTTTTCGGCATCGCCGAGTTCTTTGTATTTCTTGTAAAGGGCAGCAGCGTCCGGGGCGGGAACCGGGTAATAAGGTTCCTTGCCGGGTCCGAAGTCGTCGGGATATTCGCGGACGATGGTGGTGTTGGCACAGAGTTGGCCGGTGGCGTGCTTTAGTTCGACGATGCGGGTGTATGCCTCTTCGTTCGGGTAATTCACTTGCATCGCAGGCTGCCAAAAGCCTGGCTTGCCAGCGATCGCTTCGCGCTCCTTGAGTTCATTCGGGCCGAAGGATTCGTTTTCGAACCTGAGAGAACGGTAGGGAAGTTGGCCGAAGCGGTTGTCGAAATATTCATCAATCGGACCGGTGTAGATCATGCGATCGTAAGAATGACTGGAAAGTATCTCTCGGTAATCGGTCTTGAGCACAATGCGCAGGCGATCACCGCAGGCGTCCACCATTCGCTCGAACATTCTCGTGTATCCGGCTTTTGGCAGCGCTTGAAATTCTTCACGAAGGTAGCGGTCGTCGCGGTTGGTGCGGATCGGTATGCGGCCGCAGACGCTTGCATCGAGGTCCTTGGGATGCCTTTTCCACTGCTTCTGGGTGTATCCCTTGAAAAACTTTTCATACAGTTCCCAGCCAACCTGCGAGATGATCACCTCCTCGGAGTTTTTAGGGTTCTCGATGGGAACGCGTTTTTTCTCCAGCCATGCTTCCATCTCCTCGCTCGTGGATTCGCGGCCGATGATTTGCTCGAATGTGTTGAGATTGATCGGAAACTTCCAATAGACTCCTCCCGTGTGGGAAAGAATTTTGTAATCCACCGGATGCCATTCGGTGAATTGAGACAGATAGTCTTTGATCCGGGGTGAATTGGTCCGAAAATAATGCGGCCCGTAGTGGTGAATCAATACGCCGTGATCATCATATCGGTCGTAGGCGTTGCCGCCGAGATGCTCGCGTTTCTCAACAATCAGGCATTTTTTTCCATGTTGCGTGCAGAGCCGTTCAGCAGCGGTGAGCCCTGCAAAACCAGCGCCGACGATGAGGTAATCAAAGCTCGAGGACATCGGATGGCTGATGAAGAAGCACTAAATCCTAAATTCTAAATTTGAAACGGAAGAAAGATTCAAGTTTCAAG
>CAYQRP010000385.1:0-1331 GCA_964419815.1 uncultured Luteolibacter sp.
ATCCTCATTCTCTTGCGTCACGCAGCGGATGTTTGACGCGCTGATCCATTCCTTCCATCCTCGGTCATGGACTGGATCACAGTGATTTGGTCGGCCGCCGCTGGGGCCTGCCTCATCCTCGGCCTCACCCAATTCGTTGTGTGGTGGGGTCGAAAAAACGCTTTTGAAAATTTGTGGTTTTCGGTGACCACCGTCGGCGTGATCGGGCTGATCGCCTGCGAGCTACTGACCATGAAGGCAGGCTCCGCCGCCGAATACGCCAACATCGTCCGTTGGGCGCACTTGATTTTCCTCTTCGTCTGCGGCGGTATTCTTGGCTTCGTCCATTGCCATTTTGGCACAGGCTCACTTCGACTTCTCATGCTCGCCCTCGGCCTGCGCGTCGCCGCAGTGATCGCCAATTTCACGACCGGCGAAAACCTTCACTTCCAGTCCATCGGCAGCCTTCGGCAAATCGAGATCCTCGGCCAGTCCGTCAATATCGTCGGCACATGGCAGGCGAACCCATGGGTCATCCTTGGCCAGCTCGCCTCGCTCATCATGCTCGCCTACATCGTCAACGCCGCGTGGCGCATGGGCCACTCGAGCACCCACGACGCGCGCCGACGCGCCATCACGCTCGGCGGCAGCCTCACGATTTTCATTACCCTCGCCGCCGCACTCACCGGTCTCGTCGCCGCAGGAGTTCTGCAAATCCCGCTCCACACGAGCCTACCGTTCTTTGGCATGATCCTTGCCATGAGCTACGAACTCAGCCGAGAGGTACTGAGATCCGATCACCTCGCTCACCAACTTCGCACCAATCAACTCGAACTCGCCCATCTCTCCCGCGTCAATGTCCTCGGCGAAATGGCCGGCGCGCTCGCCCACGAGATCAACCAGCCGCTCACCGCCATCCTCAGCAACGCCCAAGTCGGCAGCCGCAGCATGAAACACGGCAATCCCGATTTGGCGGAAATTCACGCGATCTTCGACGACATCGCCAGCGATGCCAAACGAGCCGGCAATGTCATCCACGGCATGCGCTCGATGCTGAAAAAAGACCGAACGCCAGACCCCCACCCGCTTGCCGTCAACCCCACCATCCACGAAGTCATCGCCATGCTCCAAAGCGAGATCTCATCACGCGGCACAGCGATCGAACTCGATCTCGCCGATCCACTCCCGCGCACCCATTTCAATCGCGTTGAATTCCAACAAGTGCTCATCAATCTCATGATGAACAGCCTCGATGCGATGAAATCAAAAGCTCACGGAGCGTCATTGAAAATCACCAGCTCCCAAGATGGCGAACAGGTCGTTCTCTCCGTTCGTGATACCGGCCCGGGCAT
>CAYQRP010000386.1:0-1330 GCA_964419815.1 uncultured Luteolibacter sp.
TCAAACCAGCTTAAGTTTCAACAAACCTCTGGCTCCGTTTTGCGGGACCACTTCAGACCTTGTTTGTGGCCGCCTAGCGCATTTCTGTCGCGGTAAGTCGTAAAACTTTTCCACACCCATCATTGATTCAGTCGCCTATTACCTTTTTATCAAATTTAATAGTAAAGTTATTATTACTGTTTTTCTTAGATATACTGAAAAGTTTTTTGCAAACATTATCAGGTATTTTTGTTTCTTTCTTAAATAGCAAAATACCATGTATTTCACTCGTGTATAACATCCACTTTACGCCTGAATATTTATTTTCTTTTATTTTCCAATCCGTAATCACAGGATCATTTTCAAATGCACGTTCGACTTTATTCAAGATCACAACTCCTTCTGGCGCCATCAAATTGCTTTCTAGCCAATGTGTAAGAAATGCAAAAGAAGCTACAAGTATAAAAGCAATTGCCAATATTTTCTTGAACGCACTTTTCATACAGGCGGGCCTTTATTTATTACCCCATGCTGCCGGCCGAAGGGTTGGTAATGATGGATTGTAAGGAGGAGTAAATCCAGCATTCTTGATTTTCTGACATGCCCATCCAGCACAATTCCTGCCGCCTATATTTGTGAAATTGTATTCTGTGTCGTCTGGTCCAGTTATTTCATTGTCAAGTTTCTGGACTGACTCAGGACACGCTCTATAGGAATAGCTATTCTCTGGATTGTACTCGGCGTTGTCGGCTTCGGTGTACACCTTGCCATTACCGCCCCAAATTGAACTTCCAGCATAAAGTCCACGGTTATGATTTGGTGTGTGAATGTAAGCATGTCCAGTATCATTGTATGCTTTTCTTGCTCTCACCCTAATTTCCACGGTTTTAATTTCATCTTCACAGCATTTACGCCCTGCGTCATCAATAACTTCGTTGACTCCTTTTTGTCCATTGCAGCAATCTTCTTTTAAGCCTAACACATCTGACTCATTCAGCCCATCATTCCCAACAAACCCATACAGATTCAAACCACCCTCTTCCCCAATCGGATCCCTGCTAGGCCATTTGCCGGTTTGAGGGTCATAGTATCTGTACCCGTAGTACGCCACACGCGGCCTCAAACCCCGTGAGTGCTGGGATTTTGGACGGGGGCGCGAACGAAAGCGGCTGGGCGACCGTGGACAAATCACCCCTAGAGCATCGCTAATCAACGCCGGGATGGGAAGGAAGAAATTCCCCCATTCATGTTGTTTGCTACATTCCGAGGGAAAGCGCCAAGCCGCTCTTCTCGCCCTTGGGTAGTGTAAAATTTCTTCTGTAAAATCGAGAAGCCGATTTCACCTGTGACC
>CAYQRP010000387.1:0-1321 GCA_964419815.1 uncultured Luteolibacter sp.
GCTCGGTGGTCACGCCATTCTACGACTCGATGCTGGTAAAGGTCACCGCGATGGGTCGCGATTTCCCGATGGCCTGCCAGCGCATGGACCGCGCGTTGCGCGAATTCCGCATTCGCGGCGTGAAGACCAACATTCCGTTTCTGGAAAATGTCATCGCGGATGAAACCTTCCGCAGCGGTCAGGCCCACACCAAGCTGATCGATACCAAAACCGAGCTGTTCCGTTTTCGTCCGCGCCGCGATCGCGCGACACGCACGCTGTCCTACATTTCCGACATCACGATCAACGGCAACGCCACCGCCAAGGGATGGAAACCGTCCGCGGCGCTACCCAAGGCAAATGTGCCCGATTCGCTGGTGATCAAGCATCATGCAAAAGTGCCGCAAGGCAGCCGCGATTTGCTGCTCGAGCTCGGTCCCGAGAAATTCGCGCAGTGGATCCTTGCCGAGAAGCGCTTGCTCATTACCGACACCACCCTGCGCGATGCCCACCAATCGCTCATTGCCACTCGCATGCGCTCCTACGACATGCTGCGCGTCGGCGAAGCGATCGCCCATCGTGTGCCGCAGCTTTTCTCGTTGGAAATGTGGGGTGGCGCAACCTTCGACACGGCGATGCGTTTCCTCAGCGAATGTCCGTGGGAGCGCCTGCGCCGCCTGCGCGAAAAAATTCCGAACATCTGTTTTCAAATGCTCTTCCGCGGATCCAACGCGGTCGGCTATTCGAATTACCCCGACAATGTCGTCGCGGGATTCGTCAAGCATGCGGCGGACTCGGGCATGGACATCTTCCGCATCTTCGATTCGCTGAACTATCTGCCCAACATGCAGGTCGCCATGGAGGCCGCACGCGAACACGGCAAGGTCCTCTGCGAAGCGGCGATTTGCTACACGGGCGACATCAACGACGAGAAGCGCGACAAGTACTCGCTCAAGTATTACATCGCCAAGGCCAAGGAGGTCGAACGCATGGGCGCGCACATCCTTGCGATCAAGGACATGGCAGGTCTTTGCAAACCACTGGCTGCAAAAAAATTGGTCGCTGCCCTGAAACAGGAAATCGGCATCCCGATCCATTTCCACACGCACGACACCTCCGGCCTCAACGCCGCATCCGTGCTCTCGGCATCTGACGCCGGCGTCGATATCGTCGATCTCGCGATCGCCTCGATGTCAGGATCAACCTCGCAGCCGAACCTCAATTCGGTTTCGGCCGCGCTCGCCAAAACCGAACGCGATCCGGGGCTTGATTTCGACTCGCTCAACATGCTCTCCGATTACTGGGAGGAAGTGCTCGGATTTTACAAACCCTTCGACTCCGC
>CAYQRP010000388.1:0-1321 GCA_964419815.1 uncultured Luteolibacter sp.
TGATGGTGTTGGCTGCAAGGCCGTTGTTGTTAAGCAAGAGGCTGCCGGTACCGGTCACGCCACCGGTAACGATTACGGATGCCTTGGTGCTTCCGCTGATCGTATTGTTGAAGGTCTGGAGGGTGAGGTTGCCATTCAAAGTGACTCCCCCAGACAGCGTGAAGCCCGAGCCGGCTCCGTTTGCGCCGATGACAATGTTGCCACTGTCCGGGGCATTGATGACGAATGGATTCGAATTGTTCTGTCCCGTGATGAAGGTCGCCCCGGTCGAGCCAGCGCCGCCCATGGTGAGCGTGCCTGTACCAAGCGTGAATTGCGTGGTCTTGCTTTCCAGCGTGCCGTTCCTGATGGTGACTCCACCACCGAAGGAGTTTGAACCGCTGAGTGTCAACTGACCCGTGCCGGACTTGACCAAGCTGCCGCTAGAGCCGCTGAGGACTCCCGACAGAGTGACAGCACCCGTTGCTGCGGTGCCGCTGCCGCCGACTTGGATGTTCAAGCTGCCTCCCAAGGTTTGGGCGCTGGCAATGGTGAACGCTTGGGTGGCCAGAGTGTCATTGTTGAATATGGCAGTGCCCGAGGTCGGCAGGGTGACGGTGCCACTGAGGGTTGCTGCCTGACGCTGAACCAAATTCGCCCCAGAATTCAGCGTGATGCTTTGAGCGTAGGTGGGAGCGCTACCAGCGTTGAATACAAGTGATGCGCCGTTGTTGACCGTGACCGCGGTGTTGGCGGAAAGCGCAGTAGCTGCATTGATGAACAGGCGCCCTTGATTGATGGTGGTCGCTCCGCCGTAGGTGTTGCTTCCGCTGAGAGTGACATCGGTGGCTCCAGTCTTTGTCAGCGCCAGTGTGCCGACAGAGTTGGTGAGCGAACCAGCGAAAGTACCGCCAGCGTTGGCACCAACGGTCAGGGTGGAAGTGGTGCCCGCCGCGGTGTTGTCGACCGTGCCTGTACCTGTCAATGCGTTGACGGTGTCCGAATTGCCGTTGAGGTCGAGGGTGCCATTGATCGCGACATTGCCCGCGCCCGCGCCATCCGGCAGCTTGTTCGATGAGCCAAGCTTGAGCGTGGCACCAGAGGCTACCGTGACCGATCCGGGACCAGCAATCGTATGGGTGCCTTGCAGGGTGTAGATGCCGCTGTTGAAGGCCACCGAAAAAGGAGTCACATCGGCTCCTGAGATGTCGACGGTGAAGCTGCTGGCGGTGTTGTCGAAGATCACCCCGAGATCATTCGTGTAATCGATTGCGCCGCCGTCTTTGGTCCAGTTCTTAGAACCGTCGATGGTGGCGGTGCTCCACTCGCTGCCTGTTGCACC
>CAYQRP010000389.1:0-1313 GCA_964419815.1 uncultured Luteolibacter sp.
GGTAGGGCGACGCGGCCTCGCGGCGCCGATACCATGAAAGATCGTGGATCGTGGATTGAAGAATCCGCATCCTCAGCATCCTGACTTTCACATTCGGGCAGAATGCTACGGCGCCGCGGGCCGCGTCGCCCTACCACGATCGAATATCCGCCTCTTCATTTTCATCTCTTGAAACTGAATGCTTGAAGCTTGAACCTTTTCTCGTTCTTCAACCCCTTTGCTTGAGTGCCTGCCATGCTTGCCAGGCGAAGAGGCCCATGAAGATGGGCAGAATGAAACTTCCGGTCCGCATGAAGTAGATGGCACCAATCAGCGATGCGCAAATGATGGTGGTCCAGAGGGTGATTTTTTCCCGCTTTGGTCCGAGGATGGCGTGCAGCATTTGGCCGCCGTCGAGGGGAAGGATCGGCAGCAGGTTGAGCAGTGCCCAGATGAAGCTGATGCCCATGAGGGTGACGAAAAAATACGCGGCGTGCGGTTTGAGTTCGGTGAGGTGGGGAAGGGCAAACCACACCGCGAGGCCGAGGGCGATTTGCAAGAGCGGGCCTGCGGCGGTGACGGTGAAGGATTGCGGGCGGCTTAGGCGCACACCGCTGTGGTGGGCGATGCCGCCAAAGGCTTGGAGCACGATCGCGCTGTAAGCGCCGAATTTTCGCGCCGTGAGCGCGTGACCCAGCTCGTGAACGAGGATCGAAATGAAGCCGGCGAGCACAAAGAGCAGGGTTTGCAAAATCGCTGAGGCGGAGTCGGCGCCCAACGCGCCACCGATCAAGACCAGCGTGACCCAGAAAAAGGGCTGAACCTCGACCGGAATGCCGAAAATGGAAAATCGTACCATGCGGGCCCTAGATAGGGTCGCAGGACTCACATTGCAAGGGATTGACGCATCAAGGTGGAATCGTTAGACCGCTTGCCCACCACCTCTTTGGATCCGTGTCTTTGATAGAATCATTCTTTCGCCCGATGCTCGTGTCGCCGTTGCCCAAGCGCCTTGCGGCGGGTCTTGTTTTGTTTGGCGGAACTGCGGTTTTATCCTCGTGCGGAGTGAGGGACGTCCAGCCGGTGAGTCCGCCTCCCGAGCCGATACTTTACGGATGGCATGACGATGGAGGCCCGGGAAAAGTGACGGTACGCATCAGCCTGCCCGACCAGATTGCGGAATACGAACGCGGCGGTCGGCCGATCGGATGGTCGTATGTCGCCACTGGCAAGGAAGGTCACGGCACCCGCGCGGGAACTTATCGCATCATGGAAAAGATCGAGGACAAGTACTCGAACAAGTACGGATGGATCGAGGATGAGTTTGGCAATGT
>CAYQRP010000390.1:0-1311 GCA_964419815.1 uncultured Luteolibacter sp.
GCGTCGAAGTCGATGCGGCAGCACTCAAGTTCGACATTCCCGTCATGATCGGCGTCGCCCTCGCGTGCCTTCCGATCTTCCTGCACAACCACATGATTTCGCGCACCAACGGTGCGTTTTTCTTCCTGTGTTATGTCGCCTATGTGACCTACCTCATCGCCACGGCGGGTGAAAAAACCACCAACGCCCAGGCATCGTCCGCTCCATCGGCTCCGGCAATCAGTGCAGCAATGCATCGCATGGGGCCCGTTTGAGCCACGCCGCGCACCGAGGCAAATGGGATTTTTTCGTGGTCAAAAAAATCACTCAATCTGCGCCCTCTCAAGCGAGCGTATCGGGGCTTTCCGCCGAAAAGAACCCAGAGTTCACCGATTCGCATGGAAAGTACACCCGCGGCCAAAAAACTTGAAATTCGGGCCTAATTTTCCCATTCGGGCGGCTAATTTTTTCAAATTTTTGATCAATTAGGTCGGAAAATTTAGAAAACTTGGCCCAAATTCGATTTGCAACTCATTGAAAATCAATCGAATAAAATTATCTTTCGGTAAGCCTTATTTTTTCTTGTCGGTTGAGTGTATTTTGGTGTATTTCAACACCACCCGAACGTCCTCGGGCATTTCATGAGCGGCAATTATCAGCGATACAAGGGATTCACTCCCTACAAAATGGACCCCAAGTTTCGGGTGTCCGTGCCGACGGCATGGCGTCCCGAGGCAGGAGGCGTTTTGTTTCTGCTGTTTTCCAAGGAGCATGGGATGCCCTTGGTGAAGGTGCTGAGCCACGAGGCCTACGGCGAAAAAGTTTCACTGATCCAGAGCAGCGACAAGTCGCCGGTCGAAAAGGGCAAGTTGTTGGGCAAGCTGGCGATGCTGTGTCGCGAGGTTTCGCTCAACGAGCAGGGCAAGTTGCTGGTGCCAAAAGACCTGAGCGAAAAGGCCGACATCGAGGCCGATTCCGAAGTCGTCTTGGCCGGTCGCGGCATCCATTTCGAAATTTGGAGCAAAGCAAACTTCGAGCGCGTGCTCAACATCGAGACGCGCGAAGACGAAAACGACGATCTCGGAATTTTCTGATCACTCAATCAACAACCCCATCACGAGCAATCCATCATGTGGCTCACATCGTCCGCGCCCATCACCGAGACGGCTCTCATGCCGATCGGCGGAGCGCGCGGTCTGCGCTCGGTGGGGGCACTCAAAAGATTTCCTGCCACACAAGATTCCGCGCCCGGGACGGCGAGGGATTTTGGCAACGCAACGGATGTCCGCGCCGCACCTGGCTGGTTGGCGGCGCGGCGTCCGGGGACTTTCA
>CAYQRP010000391.1:0-1309 GCA_964419815.1 uncultured Luteolibacter sp.
TCCCGGTGTCCGGCTGGTAGTATCTGTACCCGTAATACGCCACACGCGGCCTCAATCCCTGTGATTGCTGGGATTTTGGACGGGGGCGCGAACGAAAGCGGCTGGGCGACCGTGAACAAATCACCCCTGGAGCATCATCAATCACCGCTTCGATGGGAAGGAAGAAATTCACCACAGTCGATGAAAGACAGAGATCCGTGCGTGCGCTTTTCAGAGCAAAGATACTCCTCGCGACATCTTAATCGCGCTCGTCACATGAATCGGGAGGCGAGCAGCTCACGTGATCAGGAATTAGCTAAATGATTGTTGGTGTGAAGCATAGATTTTGTAGTAATATTCACGCCGTGATCTATAAGGGCTTCGAATATGTTGTCACGAATTTAGATCACTTTAAACGAGCATATTACTACAAAACCACACTCATTGATCAACGAGATGACCATTGCGATCCAATACAACAGGCTTTCCATTTGGTGGCAAATATACAGCGTTCACATCACCACTCTCGTCCGACCTGAAGCTGAATGCAGCACCTGAGACATGAAACTCCACCATGAAATTCCCTGTTTGATTGTTTATTATGCCCATCCATTGTTGGTCTTTTGCAATAATTTTGTTGATACCTTCTTTCAAAGTGATCGTACTTCGGGAATCACACCGATTCTTGGACAACAAGAATCCGCCGAAAAGTCCAAGAGCTAACATTACAGGCCAAGTAATCAAAATGGTCTTCATTTTCTGCACGTTTCGTTAGCCTTCCTTGTAGCCTCTGCCGTAAGTCTCTGGTAAACGGCGGGATCCGCCATATTTTTTGATGCGGAACTAGTGGCTGTCCTTACTTCACCAGACTTTTCCCAAGCTTTTCTGGTGAGGCAGCAGGAGCCGCAATCATAGCACTGATAATCAACCGAAATCTCATTTCCAAAAGAACCCTCATAGGCCTTTCGTATATTTGCAGCATTGATAATCTGGAGAACGATCGCGATGCCATCTCCTGATATTCCGCCAGTTTCTGCTAATTTTATGATGTCATCAGCATCAAGAGGCATGTTGGCACCGGCGGTTAGCAGCGCCTGGAGAACAGCGTTGACCTTCCAGAAATCTAACCAATCTTGATCTGTCATACCCTGCGCGGTAATCCGAACACTGAAAACATTTGCTTTACTCGATCCCTTATTTTTTCCGTCACAGTCGTCACAATGAAACAACAACCCAAGTACATCTAACAGATTTACTCCATCATTTCCCACAAATCCATACAAGTTCATGCCGCCTCGTTCCCCGATCGGATCTCTGCTAGGCCATCTGC
>CAYQRP010000392.1:0-1303 GCA_964419815.1 uncultured Luteolibacter sp.
CCGGGAGGCAAATTTTGGTGGGTGGTTTCCTTGACGACCCGCGGACCGGCGAAACCGATCATGCATTTCGGCTCGGCGAGGTTGATGTCGCCAATCGTCGCAAACGATGCGGTCACGCCACCGGTGGTCGGATGGGTGAGTAGGGAAATGAAGGGCAGCTTTGCTTCGGAGAGTCGGGCCAAGGCCCCGCAGGTCTTGGCCATCTGCATCAGCGAGAGCATTCCCTCCTGCATGCGCGCACCGGATGAGGCGGAAACAATGATCATGCCGCGTTTCTCGGCGATGGCCATTTCGATGGCGCGGGTGATTTTCTCGCCGACCACCGAACCCATCGATCCGGCAAAAAACTTGAAGTCCATCACGGCGATCATCGCACGGTTGCCATCGATGCTAAGGCGGCCGCAGACCACCGCATCGTTGAGTCCGGTCTTGGCGCGCAGGGCGGCGGTCTTTTCGGCATAGCCTTGGAAGCCGAGCGGATTGGCGGAAATGAGGTCGGCCTCGGTTTCCTCAAAGGAGTCGGTGTCGGCCAGCATGAGAATCCGCTCGCGGGCACCGATCAGGAAATGATGCGAGCAATGCGGGCACACATGAAGGTTCTGCTGCAACTCGAGATTGTGAACCATCGCCGCGCACTCGGGGCACTTGTTCCAAAGGCCTTCCGGCATGTCGTCGCGGCGGTCCTGACTGCGCAGGCTCGGCTTGCTGAAAATTCCCATGATGCTGGCTGGTGTCGTGATTGATGGAGCGGGCGCGACTCTGGGCCGCCCCCGCGTGGGCGAGTTTAGCGATCGCGGAGGATTGCGACAACCCCCTTTTGATCCTGTGCCGCGTCGCAATTCGATGTTGCATTCGACGCTCGTTCCACTCAAAACCACAAATAGTTGATATTCAACAAATCCGAAACATCCATGAAGCTTCGTCCATTCATCTTCATTTATTCGGCGACTTTGCTCGCATGGCTTGGCGTCACCTATGTGACCCCCCAACCGACACAGCGCTACCGCCCGAGCGCCCCGGCCACGGCCAAAACCACCCCGACCATGCCCGCGCCGACCGAACAACCGAAGGCGGAAAATCTCGAAAGCGAGCCCGAGCGATCGGTTTCGGCCTCGCGTTGAGCAAAAAAGTGGGTTAGAAATCTCGTCATGGCCGAACAACCAATCATTTGCGACCGAAAACCGATGCCCCTTGAAGTCGAAGCCGGCACCTATTGGTGGTGCTCCTGCGGACGGTCGACGCACCAACCCTTTTGCGACGGCTCCCACAAAGGCACCGGCCTGCAACCGGTGAAATACGAAGT
>CAYQRP010000393.1:0-1301 GCA_964419815.1 uncultured Luteolibacter sp.
GCGGCGCCAGCGTGATGAGCGTGCTGATCACCCACATGCGCGCCTCGGATTTTTCGATCAAGCGCATCGCGTCAAGCTGCATCGCCGCAAGCATCGAGGTGCGCGCATGACTGATGCCTTCGGCAAGGTTGTGCAGGTAAGGATCAACGGAAGCATCCGCCAATTTCCATGCCTTGGAAAAATCACCCGTGCCCACCGCTTCGCGAGCTTCCTCCTGCTCGAGCGGACGCAAGCTCGCACGCAGTTGCATCCACCAAAAAGCCCGATCGAAAATCGCGCAGAGCGCGAGCAGGAAGGTGGCGAGAATGGGCCACATGACCCATCCGCCCTCGATGAAAGTTTCTATGACAATGTTGGCGATCATGATTTAGGAATTCCGCAGTTTGAAAACGATGGGCTTTTTGAAGGTCATCGCGCTGCCTGGTGGAAATTTCCAATTTTTCACCGCGCGCAATGCTTCTTGATTGAGCAGCGTCCACGGACACGGCGTGGCAATGTGCGCCGAACTCACGCGCCCGTTGGGATCGACCGTGAACTCGATCAGCACCGTGCCGGCCTGACCTTTGCTGCGCGCCTCGGATGGATAGCGCGGTGCGGGCATGCGACCGGCTGCCAACCGCGCTGCGCTCGACATGCTTGCAACACCGTTTGCCGATGCGTTGCTTGTCACAGATTTCTGTGATGCGGCTGTCGCATTGACGGCGGGCTTGTCGGTTCTTTTGACCGTTTCAAAAACTTTCTTGGGCCCGGCAATCGGCATTTCAGGCACTTCGGGCAAGACCTCGGATCGCATGGCGGGCAACATCTCGGGAGGAGCGGGCAGCTCCATGCTTTCAGCCGATGCCTGGGGATCCGCAGCCTCGCTCGATCCATCCGCCATCTCAACCGATTCGATCTCAAGCGGAGCCGATACCAGCTCGACGCCCACCGCATCGGTGATCACTGGAAAATTTCCGGCCCGGCCAAGCATTGCCCCCAGCGAGCCAAGGGTCGCCACACTCGTCCAAACGGCGAGCGTGCCAATGTTGAGGGCATGGGTGAGCGAAGGCATCGAAAGCGGTGATTTTTGCGCCGCAAAAAGAACCACCGATCGCATGCGATGAAAAGCCCGCAAGCCATGATTGCCGGTCGGCACCCCAGCATGAGACGCCGAAGCGGGCACGATGCCCACATTCGAAACCCAATGCCCCACGGGAGGCGAAAATTGAGCTTCTTTTTTGTTATTGAGACTCATTCGCATTAGTTCGCGGGCGAAAGAAACGGATTTCGAGGGTTTGGGTCAAGCAAATATGGGCCTTCCC
>CAYQRP010000394.1:0-1296 GCA_964419815.1 uncultured Luteolibacter sp.
AGCGTCTTGCCACTCGCGCCGATCTCGGGAAACACAGCACGCACACCGGCTTTTTTCACCGATTCGATCGTCTGTGCCTGCTGCTTGGGCGTGGTGTTCTGTTCCTTGTTGAGCCCCGCCACAGCGATGACTTCAAAACCAAACTCTTTTGCAAAATACCCAAAGGCATTGTGCGCGGTCACCAACTTGCGCTGATCCTTCGGCACTTTGGCCAACTCATTTCGCGCCCATTTTTTCAATTCCTCAAGCTTGCGACCATAGGCCTGCGCGTTGGCCAAATACTGATCCTTGCCCGCCGGATCTTTCGCCGCAAATTCCTGCGCGACGACCCGCGCCGCACGACGCATGTGATCGATCCCGTGCCACCAGTGCGGATCAATCGACCCCGACGCATGATTCGGGCAACAGGTGTAGACTTCATCCTCTCCCACCGCCAACGACGGAATCGTGCGACCGACTTCAACGATGGTCACCCCACCGAGCGCTGATTTGAGCCGATCCAAATAAGGCTCCAAATGCTTGCCGCCCGCCAGCACGAGTGCCGATTCGCGCATGGTTTTCAAATCCGACGGACGCGGCTCAAAGCGATGCGGATTCCCGCCTTCGCCAACGAGATCAAAAACCTTCACGCCTTCACCGCCCACCTGACGCGCCAAATCCGCCATCAGCGGGTGCAGCGCAGATACCTTCAAATCCGCTGCCATGCTCGCCGACGATGCGAATATGGCCAGTGCCGAACAGGCGATTCGTGCCAACCAAGCTTTCATGCGCGAAACTTGATGCACTTTTTAGCCTTTTGCAAGCAAATTGCATCTAGGGGGCCTGAGAAACCCCAAATCCCTCGGGTCCGCTGTCCAAAAAGTACACATCCCGGTCCGTCCGCGAGCCCGGCGCGTGGACATCGAGCATGACCAATTCCTCCTCCGTCGTCACAAACCCATGCGTGGTGCCCGGCGGCAATCGCAAAAAATCCCCCGCACGGAGCATCCGCTCAATCCCATCAAGCACCGCCACACCGCTGCCGCTGATGACGTAATAAAATTCCTCTGCCACCAAATGATAACTCACCTGCGTGCGCTGATGCGGCGCAATGCGAATCCGATACGCCGTGGCCGCCCCCTCATCGCTTTCCGCGATTAGCGTCTCGATGTCGTAAGGCCCCAACTTCACCCGCGGTCCACCCGACTCACCCACATGCAGCAAACGAAGCTCTGAGCTCATGCCAGATCATGACACAGCCAGTGATCGATGAAAAGAAATAGGGAAAGAGACATAAGAGATTGGTGATTCGATATG
>CAYQRP010000395.1:0-1290 GCA_964419815.1 uncultured Luteolibacter sp.
TTCCTTCATCGCCCCACTGGGCGCCAACGAGAATGGTATTTGGCATATCGAGAGTGGTGGAGCATTCGACGCGGGCAGGGGAGTGACAAGAGAAAAGACGGAGCGAGATGGGGTGGGGGCCGGACTTTTTCTAAAAAAAACGGCAGCCGGGTAGGGCGCGCGTGGTCTTACGGGGCATGGACGGCATGGGAACAAGCTCCCGATGCCGCGAATTCGTCGATGTTTGCAAGCGTCGTGGTGGCTATGTTTTCCACTGCCTCGCGGGTGAAAAAACCTTGGTGGCTTGTGATGATCACATTTGGAAATGTGGTGAGCCGCATGAGAACATCATCGTTGATAATGGTGTTCGAGAGGTTCTCGAAAAAGACGCCGGATTCTTCCTCATAAACATCGATGCCCAGCGCGCCGATGAGGCCTTTTTTAAGGCCTTTCACCGCGTCCTGGGTGTTGATGAGCTTGCCGCGGCTGGTGTTGATGAGAAACACGCCGGGCTTCATCAACCCGATGGTCTTGGAGTTCACGAAATGTTCGCTTTCCGGAGTGAGCGGGCAGTGGAGGCTGATCACATCGCTCGAGGCAAGCAGACAGTGGAGGTCCGTGTATTCCAGGCACGAAGCGGCAAGCGAGGGGTTGGGGAAAGGGTCGAAGCCGAGGATGCGGCACCCGAATCCTTTCATGATTCGGGCGAAGGCCGCGCCGATTCGACCGGTGCCCACGACACCCACGGTCTTGCCGTGCAGGTCGAATCCCATGAGGCCGTTGATCGAGAAATCGCCTTCGCGGATGCGCGAGTGGGCTCGATGGGTTTTCCGGTTCAGCGCCAAAAGCAGCGCCACGGCATGCTCGGCCACAGCGTGGGGCGAATATTCGGGAACCCGACAGACGACGATTCCGTGACGCGAGGCAGCGGCGAGATTCACATTGTTGAATCCCGCGCAACGCAGGGCGATCAATCGGCAGCCAGCCTCCGCGAGGACATCGATCACCTGGGCGTCGGCGGTGTCATTAACAAAAAGGCAAACGCCGTCGAAGCCATGGGCGAGTTCCGCTGTTTTCATGTCCAGGCGGGCTTCGAAGAAAACAAAATCGTGGGTTCCCGGTCTGAGGAACTCGCGGTCGTGTGGCTTCGAACTGAAGACGGCGATTTTCATGCGAGGGGATTTATAACGACCCTGCGCCGCAGGGAAGCTCACGCGGCGTCCGGTCCGAGTTTTTTCTCAAAAATTCCCCACTCGCGGTCGGTTTCGCCGCCGACGACGGTGCAGATTTCGATGATTTCGGCGTTCGTAT
>CAYQRP010000396.1:0-1286 GCA_964419815.1 uncultured Luteolibacter sp.
CCCACGACGCGTGGGGTCCCCGCCGCACTCCTTGTCCCGAAGGAGCAGGCCGATTCCGAACCGCCCCGGCCCCGTGCCCGGCGCTCGGTCTTTGCCGCGCAGTGCCATGCGTCACCCCGTCCCCAACCATGAACCCAACAACCAGCCAACATGAAATCTACGAACGCCACGGGCGCTTCGGTCAAAGCCGATGCCGACCGTCTCGCTGACTTTGTCCTATTCACGCAGCGCAGCTGCATTTTGAACCTGTCGACCGAGCTGAACAAAGGAAACATTTCGTTTTCCCAGTTCTTTCTCCTGACCTATCTCTCGAGCGAGGAGTATCTGACGATGTCGGATATCGCCAAGAAAATGGGTCACTCAACCGCTGCCGCGACCGGTCTTGTCGACCGTCTCGAAAAGCTCGCCTATGTCGAGCGCACGCACGCCGCCGAAGATCGCCGCAAGATCATGGTGCGCATCACCCGCAAGGGCACCGAGCTTGTCTCGAAGATGCGTTCGGAAATTGCCAGCGACCTCGCCAACATCCTTGCCGACCTCGATGAGGATCAGGCCGAAGCGGTCGAGCACACCAAGCGCGCGATCCACGGCCGCACGATGCACTGAGCCGACGCACGAATCCCGCTTCGCCTAGCGCACAATGCCGCTTGGCGAAGTACTATCACCTCCCTTACCCTGTTGCGGTGACGGAGGTGTTTTCGTTTCTTGATCCGATCCATGCGATCCCTGGCATTCGCGCCGCGTGGGTCGAGCGTGTTCCCGGGCTCGAGCTTGCCTGCGACCGCGACGAGGCGATGAGGCATTTGCGCTCGTTTCATCAAGCGCGAGTGAATGAATTTGCCGGCAATGATGCCGCTTGGTGGCGCGCGGAGCAAGTTCACGGCAATGCCGTCGCAGTGGTGCCGGGTGCTGCGCAAATCATCGCGCCCGATGGCTTGAGCGCAGTGCCTGGAGTCGATGGCTTGCTGACGAATCAAGCCGGGGTGGTGCTTGCGATCTATGTCGCCGATTGCGGCGCAGTCTGGCTCGCCGATCGCCGCACCGGCGCCATCGGCTTGCTGCATTCGGGCAAGAAAGGCACCGAGCAAAACATCCTCGGCGTCGCGCTCGAACGCATGGCGCAGAGCTTTGGCACGCGCGCGGAAGATGTCACCGCGGTGCTCAGCCCCTGCATTCGCCCGCCCGATTACGAAATCGATTTTGCCGCGCAAATTGCCGCGCAGGCGAACGAGCTTGGCCTTGGAAATTTCATCGACTGCGGGCTCAACACCGCGGCAGATTTGCGC
>CAYQRP010000397.1:0-1280 GCA_964419815.1 uncultured Luteolibacter sp.
AACCCACGCGCTACCCTTGGCATTCAATCCGGTCGCCTGCACATGAGCTGCCGAATGATAGGGACCATAGGCTCCTTCGGGCTTGCTGAAATAATCAAACGACTCGGCGGAAATCGAACCCAGGGAACAGCTCACGATGTAGCTCAACTTGTCTCCAGCCGTGAAGCGGTTGACTCCACCGCCGGCATTGGATGTCGAGAACTGCAACTTGATGTCAAACCTGCCGTCCGGCCCCGCTTTGTAGGCATCGGTTCCCAAACTGATCGTCGGCAAGCTGAACGAGCCGGTTTTAACCGCCGAAGCAAAGTTCAGTTTGGTCGGATCAAGCGCCGGATTCACATTCAGGTACCACTCGTCGACATACTCGACGCCTGTGAGCCCGGACACATCAAACTCGAGCCGCACTTTTCCCGCATCAGCCCCACTGAGTGTCGTGGTGGTCAATGTCAGCCAAGGCGTGCTGCCCGATGGCGCTACCGAATCGACTCCGTAGATGTCGTTCAATTGATAAGTCGCTCCCAATGCCTGATTCGTCGCTGATGCGACAAACATTTGAACGGCTACGAGAGCGATACATGTTATTTTACCTATTTTCATGGATTCACGATGGTTGTTTCAATCGCATTCCATGAGGCCCCGGATTCGCCAACCCACCCGGATCCGCAAACTGGCAGCATCATGAAATGCCGCCCAAGATCGCCCCACACCTCGGCGCCAACCATTGGCGCAAGCCCCACACGGCGATGCGCTTTAGATGCTTACACGGGCTCGTGCGAATTCACGCAAAGGCCTGACGAAAAGACCAAGTGCTTTCGCAAAAAAGACGCAGGCAAAAATGCGCAAGAAGCGCAATTCGCAGGACAAAACCACGTTTTTCGCGAATGTCGCGCAAATCATTCCGCGCGATCAAACGCGCGCGGAGTTGCAAGATTTCGCATCAGTGCAAACGACATGATCGCATTGCGCTGCAAGGGGGGGCGCTCATTCGCCGGACTTCGCCGCGGGTGCGGAAGATCCGCCCGCATCGCTCTTGGCAGCGCCGCCGCCATCGGCCTTAGCTCCGGCCTGATACGACGATGACCGATAATCGGTCTGATAAAAACCCGAGCCCTTGAAAAGGATTCCGCCACCCGTGCCGAGCAAGCGCTTCAATTCACCACCGCAACCTTCCACTCGGCAGTCGCTGAGCTTGGCGTCGTTCATGCTTTGAAACACCTCAAAGCGCTCGCCGCATTTCTGGCATTCGTAATCGTAGTTCGGCATGGCTCGGCGGCTATGTA
>CAYQRP010000398.1:0-1278 GCA_964419815.1 uncultured Luteolibacter sp.
GGTGGCGTCGGGCCTTGGGGTTTGTCGCGGACAGCGAGGAGACCGATGCCATGTGTGCGGCGCAGTGGCGGCGGATGGGATTTGAAGTTCCCGAGTGGTGGAAATTCAAAGGTGCGAGCTCGGAGGAAATGGTGGTACGAGAAACGCAACTTGCTGATCAGCCGCGCGTAATCCGCGAATCGATTCCCGATTGGCTCGATGCCTTGGGCATCAACGAACTTGGCGATGCGTGGGATGCGGAAATCGCCGCGCTCAATCAGCGGGCGCCGGTGTATTTGCGGGTGAATGCGCTCAAGGGCACACGCGATGAGGCCATCGCATGGTTGGCATCGCATGGGGTCGAGGCATCGCCGGTCGAGGGTTTGCCTGATGCGTTGGTGCTCGCACGTGGCAAATCTTTGCCCAAGCCCTTAAGGCTGGATGGCCGGGTGGAAATTCAGGATGCCGGATCGCAGATGATCGCGCCGATGCTTGATGCGCAGGCTGGAGAGCGAGTCATCGACGCGTGTTCGGGTGCGGGCGGCAAGGCCTTGCACCTCGCTGCGCTGATGGGCAACGAGGGCCGGGTCTTTGGCATGGATGTCGATGCGAAAAAACTTTCCGAACTGGAGCGCCGTGCGAAGCGCGCGGGTGCTTCGTGTGTGAAAGGCAAAGAGATCATCGAAACCACACCTGTCGATTTTGCAGAAGTGGCGGATCGTTTGCTGATCGATGCACCTTGCTCGGGACTGGGAACATTGAGGCGTCAACCCGACCTTAAGTGGCGGCTCAAGCCCGCACAGCTCGAGCGGGTGAGATCGATTCAAAAGGAACTGCTCGCGACCTACCCCGCAATGCTCAAGCCCGGCGGTCGATTGGTCTATGCCACCTGTTCGATCCTGCCATCGGAGAATCGAGCGGCGGTCGAGTCGATCTTGGCTGGAGGCGGATACGAGCTCATCGAAGAGCGGATCATTTCGCCAGCGCGTGACGGATTCGACGGGTTTTACGCCGCGGCATTGATCAAGCGTTGAAAGGGTTTTTCCTTGCGCGATCAGAGTCGCGCGAGGATGGCGTCGATCATCGCCTCGGTGCCGACCTTCGTTTCGCCATCGCGTCCGGTAGCGATGTCGCCAGTGCGGAATCCATCGGCGATGGTTTTGGCGACGGCGTTCTCGATCGCTTCGGCAGCGGTGTTTTCGCCAAGCGAGAAGCGCAGCAGCATGGCGAGCGAGAGCACTTGTGCGATCGGGTTGGCGATGCCTTGTCCGGCGATGTCGGGAGCAGATCCGCCGGAGG
>CAYQRP010000399.1:0-1277 GCA_964419815.1 uncultured Luteolibacter sp.
GGTTCATGAAGGTTTCCTGATTTTTTGCCTCGCTGAGGATGTTGGTGACGGCGGCGCGGGTGATTTCGCGGGAGTTGAGGCCGAGTTCGTCGAGGGATTTTTGAAAGTCGCGAATGATCGAGACCACGCGTTCGGTGGTCGCCAGGCTAATGTGGCCGTGGCGAAAAATGTCGCGCGCGACCGGTGCCGGTTGTTCGAGGAAATCAACGGCCTCGAGTGTGCCATTGCCGCTGTCGGTGGCGACCAACATGGAGACCGCGCTCGCGCCAATGTGGATGGCTGTCGAGATTTGTTCCGGGCGCGCGGATTTTTTGGCGTTTTTCCTTGGACGAGCCATTGCCAGAGGACACCGCAGGCCGGATCGTGTTTCAATCACGAAAACCGCGTGTTGTGTGACAATTGCAGGCTGGGCTTGTCAAAGCGGGACATGCGGGGCATAGGATGGTTCATGCCAGTCAGCGGAGCATTGGAGCACTACCGGATCAAAACCGGAAGCAAGGTCAGCCTCGGCAAGATCGGGACCGATGACAAATTGCTCTTTGCTGGCAGCAGCAAGGATGACTACGAGCCGCAGTTTCGCGAATTGCAAAGGCAGCTTCAGGAGCAGCAAAAACTCCTTTATGCGCAGAACAAGCATCGAATCCTGATCGTCATGCAGGCGATGGATACCGGCGGCAAGGATGGTTGCATCAAGCATGTCTTTTCGCACATCGACCCGCAGGGGATTCACGTGCGCTCGTTCAAGAAACCGACCGAAGAGGAACTCGCGCATGATTTCCTGTGGCGCATTCATTCGAAGGTGCCGCGGCGCGGGGAGTTGGTGATCTTCAACCGCAGTCATTACGAGGATGTGATCGCGGTTCGCGTGAAGAAAATTTTTCCCGATGCAGTTTGGAAGCGTCGCACGCGACACATCATCGACTTTGAACGCATGCTGGCGGAGGAGGGGACGACGATCGTGAAAATTTTCCTTCATATCTCGAAGGAAGAACAAAAGCGCCGACTTGAATCGCGTTTGGAAAACCCCGACAAGCATTGGAAGTTCAATCCCGACGACTTATCGGATCGCGCCCTGTGGAATCATTTCATGAAGGCGTACGAGGATGTGATCTCCGAAACATCGACCGATCATGCGCCATGGCATGTGGTGCCGGCCGATCGCAAGTGGTACCGCAATCTGTGCGTGGCAAGGATCGTGCTTGATACCATGAAGAAGCTCAAAATGACCATGCCCGAGCCGAGTTGGAATCCGAGCGAGATTCGGATTGGGGATTGAG
>CAYQRP010000400.1:0-1276 GCA_964419815.1 uncultured Luteolibacter sp.
ACCAACCAATGGCTCCGTTTTGCGGGACTGCGTCAGTATCACTCTCGGGAAGCAAGGATTTTCAAATAGCCGTCATAGGCGTAGAGCCGTCCGTATCTGCCTCCGGTGATTTCTTTGACAATTCCGATCTTTGCCAGTTTGGCAAGTGATGCAGCGACAGTGGTAGGTGTGAGCTTTGTGGACGCGGTAATAGCGGCGATGGATGTGATTGGCTGTGCCCTCATTTGCTCTTGGATGAGCATGCACGAACGCGCGGATCGTCCCAGCTGCGCAATGCGGATTCTGTCTTTTTCGAAGATGGCCAATGCTTGTTGGATGTCCGAAGCGGTCTTCTCCGCGACGTCACGAACCCCTTGAAAAAAGAAATCCAACCATGACTCCCAGTGGCCTTTGAGGCGCACCTCCTGAAGTAGTTCATAGTATCTCGCCCTATGTTCCTTGAAAAACAAGGAGAGGTGCAGAAGTGGATATTGCAAAACACATTCTTGCCGCAGAATCAGCGGAATCAACAATCTGCCAACGCGCCCGTTGCCATCGAGAAATGGGTGGATGGTTTCAAACTGAACATGAGCCAGCGCCGCCTTGATCAAAGGCGGAGTTTTTAATGTTTTATTGTGCAGAAATTTTTCCAGCTCACCCATGCACTTGAGCACTTCATCCGCAGGCGGTGGTACGAATCTTGCGTTTCCGGGACGGCTGCCACCGATCCAGTTCTGACTTCGCCGGAATTGTCCCGGGCTTTGATCTTTGCCCCGTCCGCGCGCCAAGAGTTTTTTGTGGGCCTCGCAAATCAGACGCAGTGATAGCGGAAATCCTCCGGTCATGCGCTTATCGGCGTGCTCGTAGGCCGCCACGCAATCAGATACTTCGCGAACATCCTCAACGGGGATGCCCTGTGCCGCCGTTATTTCGTAGGCAAGCAGGTCTGACAAAGAGGACTGGGTGCCTTCGATTTGTGAGGACGCAACTGCTTCCTTGCGAACATAAGCATAGAGAAATTGTTCGGGGGCTGGCAGCAGGCTGACGATCCCATCAAGCCTTCCCAATGCCAATTGGGCTTCGCCATGAAGCCGCTCCAGCGTCGGATCCATCACGATCGGAGGTCGAGGCGGCAGGGCGTCGGGGACGAATGCCTTGAATGGCTCGTCTTTGATGGAAACGGTCACATAGCGTCCTGTTTTACGAGTTTTCACATGCACAGCTTACCCCCGAAATTGGATTTCAGGAAGCCATAAATTCCAACTTTAATTCAAAAATGGAATTTCTGACCTCCAAA
>CAYQRP010000401.1:0-1270 GCA_964419815.1 uncultured Luteolibacter sp.
CTTGCCTTCATCGCCCCACTGGAGGCCGGTGATAATGGTATTCATGAAATGTGATGGTTTGCAGCGCGGTTAGTTCCCTTTGTGGGTTTCGATCAGTCGCGAGAATTCCTCGAAAAGATAGCAGGCGTCGTTGGGGCCGGGGGCGGCTTCGGGGTGGTATTGGACGCTGAAGACCGGATGGGTTTTGTGGCGCATGCCTTCGACCGTTTGGTCGTTGAGGTTGATGTGGGTGACTTCGACTTCAGGCGGCAGCGAGTTGGGATCGACGGCGAAGCCGTGGTTTTGCGAAGTGATGGAAATTTGTCCGGTGCGCAGATCCTTGACCGGTTGATTGCCGCCGCGGTGCCCGAACTTTAGCTTGAAGGTGCTGCCGCCGTAGGCGTGGGCGAGGAGCTGGTTGCCGAGGCAAATGCCGAAGATCGGTTTTTTGCCGATGAGTTGGCGGAGTTCGTTATGGATGTAGCCGAGTGCGGCCGGATCGCCGGGGCCGTTGGAGAGAAAGATGCCGTCGGGATTTTTGGCGAGGACCTCGGCGGCGCTGGTGGTGGAGTTCACCACTTCGACTTCGAAGCCCGACTGGCGCAGGCGGCGCAGGATGTTGAACTTGATGCCGAAGTCGTAGGCAACGATGCGGTGCTTGATCGGCGGTAGTTCCTCGTAAGGGCCGGGTTGGTGGGTGGAGACATTCGGCAGAATCCAGCGACGCGATTCATCACTCCAGAGATAGGGCTTTGGCGTTGAGACTTCCTTCACATAGTCCATGCCTTTCATCGATGGCGCATTGCGTGCGGCTTCGATCGCCTGATCGGCGCTGAGTTCGGTCGTCACGCAAGCGCGCATGGCACCGAGCGAGCGGAGATGTTTGGTGAGCGCGCGGGTGTCGATGCCTTCGATGCCGAGCACGCCGTGTGATGCGAGATAGGCGTCGAGCGGTTGGGTCGAGCGCCAGTTTGAAGGGATGCGGCAGAGTTCGCCGATCACAAAGGCGCGGATGTGAGGTTGGCTGGATTCCGCATCCTCGGGGTTGATGCCGTAGTTGCCGATTTGCGGATAGGTCATGCTGACAATTTGTCCGCGATAGGATGGGTCGGTGATGACCTCTTGGTATCCGGTCATCGAAGTGTTGAAACAAATTTCCCCGGTGGTGGTTCCGGTGGATCCGAAGGAGGTTCCTTGAAAATAGCGACCGTCTTCGAGGGCGAGTAGGGCGGTGGTCGGCATGGCGCGCGGAAATTAGGCATCCGGCCCGAACGATGCAAGTGTTCGCTTG
>CAYQRP010000402.1:0-1268 GCA_964419815.1 uncultured Luteolibacter sp.
GGTTGAAGTCGATGTACTCGGGTGAGAGGTCGCTGGAGTACATGGTGTAGCTGGCGTCGCCTTGGTTGAGCTGGATGTCGATTTCGAATTCGTTTTCGGCGACGATGGCGCGGAGTTCTTTCATCGGTGTGGCGGCTTGGAGTCCGCCGAGGCAGGCGGCTTTGCCGCCGATGTGGATGTCGACGAGTTCTTCGCGGATGCGCGCGCGCGAGTAGCCGACGGCGTGAATGATGCGGCCCCAGTTCGGATCGCCGCCGTTCCATGAGGATTTGACGAGTGCCGATTTGCAAACAGCCTCGGCGACTTTTTTCGCATCGAGGTAGGTGCGTGCGCCGGCGACATTGACCGTGACAAATTTCGTGACGCGTTCGCCGTCGCGGACGACGGCTTTGGCGAGCTCGAGCATCACCCAGCGCAGCGCCTCGCGAAATTGCCGGCAGCGTTTGCCGTTGCGGCGGATCGGCGGCATGCCCGACGCGCCGTTGGCGAGGACCATGACGGTGTCGTTGGTCGACATGTCGCCATCGATGGTGATGCGGTTGAAGCTTTCCTCGACGCATTCCAGCACGGACTTGCGCAAACATGCGCTTGGCAGGTTGGCATCGGTGGTGATGAAGCAAAGCATCGTCGCCATGCTCGGAGAAATCATGCCCGCGCCTTTCACGCATCCGCCGATGCGCACACGGTGTTCGCCGAGCTCGAATGAAATCGCCACTTCCTTCGCGCGCGTGTCGCTGGTCATGATCGCGGCCGCGACATCGGGTCCGTTTTTCGATCCGAGTTTCGAAACGAGTTCTTCCGCGCGCGGCGTGATGCGCGACATCGGCATCGGCAGACCGATCACGCCGGTCGAGCACACGCCGATTTGCGAACGCTTGAGGCCCAGCGGAACAGCGACCGCATCGCACATCGCGTTGGCATCCTCGATGCCTTGCACGCCGGTGCAGGCGTTGGCATTGCCGGAGTTGGCGACGATCGCGCGCAGTTCGCCCTTGCGCAGGTGGGATTGCGAAACACGCACCGGTGCGGCCTTCACGCGGTTGGTGGTGAAGGTGCCGGCCGAGGCGCAGGGCTTTTCCGAATAGATCAACGCAAGGTCGAGTCGGCTGGCCTCGGGGTTCTTGATCCCGCAGCTCACGGCACTGGTCAGAAATCCCTGTGGCGCGCCCACGCCACCTTTGATGCGGGTGAATGGAAAGTCCATGATCGGAGAGGAAAGGAAGCGGATCGTGCGTCGCGATCAGAAACTTTGCAACCCGGCAGTTTCG
>CAYQRP010000403.1:0-1265 GCA_964419815.1 uncultured Luteolibacter sp.
GTTTGCACGATCACTTCGCCGATCAGATCGCCGCGCCCGGCGCGTCCCGCGACCTGCGTGATGAGTTGAAAGGTTCGCTCGCCCGCGCGGAAGTCGGGGATGTGCAGGCCGAGGTCGGCATTGAGAATGCCAACGAGCGTGACATTCGGGAAATGCAGGCCCTTGGCGATCATCTGCGTGCCGATGAGCACATCGATCTTGTGCGACTTGAAGGCATTGAGCGTGTCGCGCAGGGCGTGTTTGCGGCGCATCGCGTCGGCATCGATGCGGGCGATTTTTGCCGAAGGCAAAACTTTGGCGAGCACCTCCTCGACCTTTTGCGTGCCGTAGCCTTGCAGGATGATCGCCGGGTCTTTGCACTCCGGGCATTTGCGCGGAACGATCGCCTGATGCCCGCACACATGGCACACGAGGCGCTCGTCGCTGCGGTGATAGGTGAGCGCGACCGCGCAGTGCGGGCATTGGCAGACATGACCGCATTGCGGGCATTGCAAGGAGCGAGCGAAACCGCGGCGGTTGAGAAACAAAATCGACTGCTCGCCTTTTTCCAATCGCTGCTCGAGCGCGCTGCGCAGTTTGTCCGAAAGCATCGCGGGCCCGCCTTTGCGCTTGGCCGCCTCGAGCCGCATGTCGACGACGCGCACCATCGGCATCGATTGCCCGTCGGCGCGTTGATCGAGCCGCACGAGTTGGTATTTTTTCAACTGCGTGTTGTGCCACGATTCGAGCGACGGCGTTGCCGAGCCCAGCACGATCGCGCATTTTTCAAATGACGCGCGCAGCACCGCGACATCGCGCCCGTGATAGCGCGGCACACTTTCCTGCTTGTAAGTGTTTTCGTGTTCCTCATCGACGAGGATCAGGCCGAGATCCGGCAGCGGCGCAAACACCGCCGACCGCGCGCCGATGACGATGCACGCTTCGCCTTTGCGAATGCGATGCCATTCGTCGAAGCGCTCGCCTTGCGAAAGATGCGAATGCAAAACAGCCACCTTGTCCTGCATCGCCGCGAAGCGTGATTTGAATCGCCGCACGGTTTGCGGGGTCAGCGAAATTTCCGGCACGAGCACCAACACGGTTTTGCCACGATCGAGGACCGCTTGCGCGGCTTGCAGATAAACTTCGGTTTTCCCCGAGCCGGTGACGCCAAGCAAAAGGATCGGTGCCGGCGCTTCGGTTTCGAAACTTTGCAGGATCGTTTTCAGCGCGGCTTGCTGACCTTCGTTGAGTTGCAGCGGCGAAGATCCCACGACTTCGTCGAGGCC
>CAYQRP010000404.1:0-1263 GCA_964419815.1 uncultured Luteolibacter sp.
CAAACGGAAAATCCACCCAATCACTTCGAACTCATCTGGTCGGGAAAACCGTAGGCAAGTGGCATTGGCAATAATGCCAATGATGTGGAATTCTGCGCCTGTCATGAAAATCAACATTCGCAAAGCCTCCGAGCGCGGCCATGCCGATCATGGCTGGCTCAATTCACGCCACAGCTTCAGTTTCGCGGATTATTACGATCCCGAACACATGGGCTTTCGCAGCCTGCGCGTGATCAATGAAGACCGTGTGTCGCCCGGCGGTGGTTTTCCCACCCACTCGCACCGCGACATGGAGATTTTCAGTTACATCCTCGATGGCACGCTCGAACACAAGGACAGCATGGGAAATGCTCGCAGGCTGCTTCCCGGTCAGATTCAATTGATGAGCGCCGGTTCCGGTGTTGCGCATTCGGAGTTCAACCCATCACCAAGCGAAGCCGTTCACTTTCTCCAAATTTGGATCAAGCCCCGAGCGCAAGGACTCACGCCATCCTACACCGAATGGCATCCGTCCTCAGGCGCTCAAGACATGCCCAAAGTCCTCGTGATCTCGCCGGACGGGCGTGAAAACTCTGCGACGATCCAACAGGATGCCGATGTCTACCGCCTGCGCCTCAAGGCGGGAGAAAAAGTTGAACACATCCTTCAGCCTCACCGAGGCCTCTGGCTCCAGATCATTTCTGGAAAAATCAGCATCAACGAAAACGATCTGAACGCGGGCGACGCTCTCAGTTCGGAGGATGCAGGAGCTTTCCACATGACCGCTTTGGAGAATTCCGAGGCACTTCTCTTCGATCTCGCTTGATACCACCAAAACCCAACAACCATAGAAAAACAAACCCATCATGAAACATGCCACCCACATTGCCGGAGGCCTTCTGGGCCTGATGTTCATCGTCTTCGGACTGAACTTCTTCCTTCAATTCATTCCGATGCCCGCCGATCCGTCGCCGGCAGACGCGCCGCACAAACTTTTCATGGGAGCCTTGTTTCCCACCGGATACCTCGCCTTCGTGAAAGTGCTCGAGATCGTTGGTGGCATTCTTGTCGGCATTCCAAAAACCCGTAATTTCGGTTTGCTGGTTCTCGGTCCCATCATCATCAACATCCTCGCCTTCCACATTTTTCTCACCAAGGGAGCCGGCCTCACGGATCCACCACTCGTGGCGATCTGCATTCTCGCCGCCTTCCTGCTTTGGTCGGCTCGCAAGGCCTTCGCGAAGCTCATGAATTGAAAACACAAAACCGCAACACCACCATGCC
>CAYQRP010000405.1:0-1262 GCA_964419815.1 uncultured Luteolibacter sp.
AATTCCAACTTTAATTCAAAAATGGAATTTCTGACCTCCAAATTCCAAGTTGGCCCCATCGCCCGGTTCACCTCGACATAGGCATCGAGTTGATCGGCTGAGGTGAGTTTCAGAAAAGTATTTATGATCAGACAGCAGTCGAGTCTTTGGCGAGGTGGTGGAAGATGTCGGCGATCCACGCGGGGGCACAGCTTCTCCCTGCGTCACATTTTTTCAGGCCACATCGCAGCCACCGATCATCTGACTTTGTTCAAGTCGGGGTCAAGGGGGGTGGGCGATCGTTTGCCGGCTGACATCCGGTTTCCCGCCAAGGTGGATGTTTTGAGCCATTGCATGGCTTCCAGGACGACTGCCGGGGGTGCAATGACGTGACCGCCTTTGAAGCTGAAGGTTTTCACCTCGCAGCGTTCCCTCTCGAGGACCCGGGTATCACGCTGGACGCAGGAGTTCGCATTCTTGTCCGCATCGCCATTGACGATGGCCACCGCCATTTTCGGCGCGCAGTTCAGGCTCTCCTTGCCGCCAAGCCAGCCACCGAATGCGAGCACTCCCTTCCATGGTCGGGCAGAGCTTTCGGAATAATCATAGGCTCTCAAGGCTCCACCCGACATGCCGCCGAGATAGAGCAAATCCCCGTCATGCGGCACGGTTTTCTCGATATGCGGCAGGACTTCTTGCCACTTTTTATCGAGCACGGCTTCGTCCGAATTGTTTTTAAACTCATCGCATCCCACTCCCACCCAGCCAAGTGCCTCACAAGCATCCTTCACGGAGCCGAGGATTCCTTTGCCGCTGCCCCCGGCACTGAACATGATGATCATCGCGGGCGGAGAATCCGGATTGTAGCTCGTCGGATAATAAACATGGTAGGGCACGGCTTCTGGTCCATCCGATTGATAGGAAACGGTCTTGCCGGCATTGCCCCGGATCGCCGCGGTCGCTTCGACCAATTTGCTCTGGCGCTCGGTCAGCCAGGATTGATCGGCGTCGCTCAGCGCATCGAGTGCCAGCGTGGCATTTGTGCCGTTCGATAGCTTGAGGGTGACTTTCTTTGTCTCGGAATCGTAGGTCACGAGTTCGGCCTGAATGGTCTTGCCTTCACGGTTGGACCAGGTGCGGGACTCCGCATGCAGCGGTGACGCGGAAAGGACAAAAAGGCTGGCAAGAGTGAGATGAGAGATCAGTGATTTCATAGGTGTGTGACGATCATGCCGATTAGAACGGTAGAAGTTTTGCCGCCAGACAGTTAATTTCGCAAGCCC
>CAYQRP010000406.1:0-1259 GCA_964419815.1 uncultured Luteolibacter sp.
GAGCCCGGCACGCAGCTCACCATGCGTACCTTCCACGTCGGTGGTGTGGCCGCAGCAACCTTCAAGCAACCGATCATCAAGACCAAGAACGCCGGACGCCTTGTTTACAAGGATCTCCGCACCGTTCAGGCCGCCGATGGAACCTGGGTCGTCCTCAACAAGAACGGCTCGATCTCGATTCGCGACAAAGCCGGACTCGAACTCGAAAGCCAAACGATCGTCATTGGTTCGATCATCTCCGTCAAAGACGGCGAGGATGTGAAGAAGGGTGACACGGTCGTGACATGGGATCCGTACAACGTGCCAATTCTCACCGAGAAGGGTGGTAAGGTTGAGTTCCGCGACATGATCCCGGGCATCACCGTTGCCACCGAGACCGACAAGGAAACCGGCAAGAAGGGCATGGTCGTGACCGAACACAAGGAAGACCTTCACCCGCAGGTCGTCATCATCGACGAGAAGACCAAGGAAGTGAAAGCCAGCTACTCGATTCCGGTCGGCGCTCACCTTTCCGTCAAGGAAGGTCAGTCGGTCACCGGCGGTATCCAGCTCGCCAAGACTCCCCGCAAGGTGGCCCGCACCAAGGACATCACCGGCGGTCTGCCGCGCGTTGCCGAACTTTTCGAAGCGCGCAAACCGAAAGATTCCTGCGTCATTTCCAAAATCGATGGCGAGGTTTCCTTTGGCGCGAATGTTCGCGGCAAGAAACGCGTGGTCATCACGCACGCCGAAACCGGCGAAACCGTCGATCACCTCGTGCCGATGGGCAAACACGTCATCGTGACCGAAGGTGACAAGGTGAAGCGCGGTGACCAGATCACCGAAGGCCCGGTTTCTCCCGAGGATCTTCTCGAAGCCTGCGGCGCTCAAGAGCTCCAAGAGCACCTCGTCAACGAAGTGCAGTCGGTTTACCGCGTCCAAGGCGTGGAGATCAACGACAAGCACATCGAGGTCATCATCCGCCAGATGCTGCGCAAGGTGAAGATCACCGACCCGGGCGATGCCGATCACTACCTCTGGGGCGATCAGGTCGACCGTTCGAACTTCAAGCGCATCAATGCCGAGATCGTCGCCAACGGCGGCAAGCCGGCGGAAGCGGAGCCCGTGCTGCTCGGCATCACCAAGGCCTCGCTCGAAACCGACTCGTTCATTTCGGCCGCCTCGTTCCAAGACACCACCCGCGTCCTCACCGAGGCGGCGACACTTGGCAAGGTCGACTACCTCAGCGGCTTCAAGGAAAACGTGATCATGGGTCACCT
>CAYQRP010000407.1:0-1259 GCA_964419815.1 uncultured Luteolibacter sp.
AAATTCACCCGCCCCAGTGGAAAAATAGAAAGTAAGATGCGCACCAGATGCGATTATCTAATTATAATAAACGACAAAAATACGCACTACGCCCCCATCAGCAGAAGGCGTGACGGAGCGGGTTTGCAGGTTGACTGGGTGGCCACCGTTTCGCGCGGTTGCGGGTTCGCTCACCTCGCGCACATTAGTCCGTGGACCAAACACCTCGTTCTTTAGCCCATAATAGTGATCCACTTGAATGAGGCCATGCTCTTGATCGAGAAAAGCGTTCGTCTCCGCCAATACGATCTACTGATTCAGCTTCTTTTAAGAAAGTGACCTCATCCTTCAACACGGTTGTTTCAGCGAATAAACCGCCCACGATCACACCAAACGCCATTAGAACCAGCGGCACCCTAAATGGCATTCCTAGCAATTTGAATATAGCAAGCAATATCCCCAAAACAATGGCCATAAATATCAAAGTCGTAAATACTCCGTAAAATGCGCCGCTCCAAGTAAATCCGACGTGCTCCAGCATTGTCCTCCCTGTCCCATAGGAAAAGAAGGTAACAAGGAAGCCGACTAAAGACCAAGAAGCGTTAACGAGGATCCTCATTGTTCCCGACGGACAACTATCTAACTGGAGGAGGAACAGAACCCGGAACAGGCTCTTTTGGAGGTCCACCAAAAGATCCTGCAGGAACAACTTGCGCGGAACCTTTTCCGCCGATCCCTGCCAGAAGATTTACGCAAGTCTCAATAGTAACACCACCATCCGAGCAGGTTAGCGTGACACATGTGCTCCCATCAATTTTGTAAGTGCTCCCACCGAGGACAAATCCATCGGCTGAAACTGTAGTTCCCGAAGTTGCACCAGAAGCTGGCGCACCGTGCTCATCGATTACCCACATTCTTGTTCCACGACAGCTAGCATCAACGGTGAGCTTTCCGGTTCGCCCTTTAAAGCAGCACACACAAAGCAAACCCAAACGATCATAAGAATTCACAGGATTGTTGAAAACGAAATGATAGAGATTGGACTCTTCCTCCAAATAAAACCTTCCTCTCTTTTTCGACTCTCGAAGAGCTTCTTCCAAATCCTTCTGGGAGATTCTCGCTTGACCTTGTATGGATTGTTGAACGGGAGGAGATTCGATCACGCCGTCCAAGCGCCCGATGCCAAGCATCTCTCCATTTACAGCCCTAAATCCTATCTCATCGACCGGGTCACGGCTCAACCATCTCCCGGTGTCCGGCTGGTAGTATCTGTACCCGTA
>CAYQRP010000408.1:0-1255 GCA_964419815.1 uncultured Luteolibacter sp.
GGTGCCTCGGAAGGTGCCGGACTCGGCAACCAGTTCCTTGCCAACATCCGCGAAACCGACGCGATCGTCCAAGTGGTCCGATGCTTTGAAAATGACGACATCATCCACGAGCTCGGCACGGTCGATCCAATCCGCGACATCGAGATTATCAACTCGGAGCTGATCCTCGCCGACATGGCGGCCCTAGAAAAACGCCGCTCATCGCGCGAAAAGAAAGCCAAGGGCGGCGACAAGGAAGCGAAAAAGGAAGTGGAACTCATCGATGTGATCATGCCTCACCTCGATCAAGGCAAACCGGCCCTCACTCTCGAATTCAGCGATGAAGACAAGGCGGTCGTTCGCGAATTTTTCCTGCTCTCGTCGAAGAAAACAATCTACGCCTGCAATGTTTCCGAAGACGAGCTCGCCGGGGCGATGGAAAACCCCGACTCACACCCGCAGGTCGCCAAGGTCCGCCAATATGCCGCCGAACACAGCGGCTCGGAAGCGGTGGTGATCTCTGCCCGCATCGAAGAAGAACTCAGCGAAATGCCGCCTGAAGAAGCCCTCGAATTTCTTCGGGAAATGGGCGTCAACGACTCCGGCGTTTCGTCGCTGATCCAAGCGGTCTATCATCTGCTCGGCTTGCGGACCTACCTGACCACCGGTGTGCAGGAAACCCGCGCATGGACGATTCATGAAGGCGACAAGGCACCCGCCGCCGCTGGCGTGATTCATTCCGATTTCGAACGCGGCTTCATTGCGGCCGAGGTGGTGCACTACGACGACCTTGTCACACTCGGCTCAAAAAACGCGGCTAAGGAAGCCGGCAAACTCCGCATCGAAGGCAAGGAATATGTCGTCAAGGACGGCGATGTGATCGAGTTCCGCTTCAATGTGAGCAAGTGAAGCTGCTCGCGCTCCACTTCACAGGGGCACCTTCATTCCCGACGCCGATGCCAAGCGCTTTTGGTTGGCATCGAAGGTGAGAAATTCCTCAACTCCAAGGTGAAGCGCGGTGGCCACATGCAAAATGTCCGTCATGCGATGACCGTTTTCTTCAGTGTGCTTCTCGCTCAACATGTCCGCAATGCGATGCACATCGGCCCAGTCGGGCGCGGTCATTTCAAACACCCCTTGGGACAAATCCGATTGCAAAGCACGCAACATCGCCATGCCTTCGGTCTTCGCAAAGCCCTTGCTGCGATCCAACGCAAACAACCTCATCTGAAAACGAATCGACTGACGAAACTCGAGCAGGAGCAGGCTGGATACC
>CAYQRP010000409.1:0-1250 GCA_964419815.1 uncultured Luteolibacter sp.
TGGATGGTTTTGCCGAGACCCATGTCGTCGGCGAGGATGCCGCCGAAATTGTTGACTGCGAGGTAGGCGAGGAATTTGAAACCATCGATCTGGTACGGGCGCAGCGTCGCGTTGAGCGTGCTGGGCACCTCGGGGTTGACTTCGATCTTGATGTCGCCCGCGCGGTTCTTGATGCGCTCCCATGCCTTCGGGTCGAACACTTCGGCCGCCTTCGGATCGGCGAGCTGAAGCGCGTGCATGCGGTGGGTCTCGCCGGAAAGGTCGAAGGGATCGAGTCCGAGGCGCGTGACGGCTTCGCGTTGATCGGCATCGAGTTTGATTTCGAGGCGCATCCATGAACCGTCTTCCATGCGGACATAGCCACCGCGTGCGGCGACGAGTTGGCGGATTTGCGCTTTCGAGAGATTGACCCCTTGGACATCGATCACGATGCGAAGGTCGAACCAGTCGATGTCCTGACCCACGACTTCGAAACGGACGGCGGCCGTGACCGGATCGGCGAGGATCGACTTCAGGCGAAGGTCGATGTCGAGCTCGATGTCCTCGGGCATCGCCTTGATCCATTCCGCAAATTTTTCGGGGAACTGCTTGGTGATGCGCGATTTGAACGAGAGGAGCTTGTCGTCGTAAGAAAGCCCCATGTCTTCGAGAATGGGCGGGACTGGATAAAGTGCCTCGCGCGCGAAACGGAGCAGTTGCTTGCCTTTGACCGGTTGTTGTTCGGCGAGTTCCCAACCGTCCTTGGTGAGGCGCTCGGTGCGGCGGCCTTTGGTTTCGATCGCGGTGACATCGATGACCAAGTGTTCCGTCTCTGCGGCGGTGAGGCCGGCGACGAGTTTCATTTCGAACTTCGGTTTGAGTTCGAGGTCGACGACGCGTTTCTTGAGCGACTCGGGCAGTGAGGCGCCAATCTTGCGGAGGAATTCCACGCCTTCGAGCGAATCAATCACGCGGCGCGGGATCAGGTAGCGCGGCATCACATCGGTTTCCTCGAGCCAGCGTGGCGGGCCGGGAAATACCGTTTCGTCGGACTGATAAAGCTCCTTGCGTCCGGGCAGCAGGCGCACCGAGTGCGAAACATTTTCGCCGGCGGCGGTGACGAGTTGCAGCGCGAAACTTTTTGCGTCGTACGGATCGTCCTCGCAGACCCAGCGCAGCGCGTCGGTGACGACTTTGAAGTCCTTGTCGTCGAGGTTGACGATGTAGCCTTTGAGCGCGGGCTGGCGGAAGACCCGGTTCATGAAGCGGCA
>CAYQRP010000410.1:0-1245 GCA_964419815.1 uncultured Luteolibacter sp.
CGGCAGAGGTCATGCCAATCGCCAATGAAATCGGATCCGCGCCGAGGGTCATGCCACCGATGGCGTCGATCTTGAGGTGCTCGGAATGAATTTTCGAACGCACCGCATGCCAGCCGAGGTCGCCGATGAGATTTGCGCCAAAGGGATCGAGCGCGGTGACGCGGCAATCGATGTAGAGGTCGCTTTGTTTGCCGGAGGCGAGCGTGAAGCTTCCGGTGCGGACGGATTTTTTCAGCAAGAGGGCTTTGAGTGCGGCGGTGGTTTCAAGCATGGGCGGATGATGAAAAACCAAGTGGCGCGCGGCAAGAACGGAAGCCTCCCTGCGTCTCATTTTGCGCAAAACATCCATTTCACTCTTTGACCAAGCGAACAATCCGGTCCAGATTGGCAATTGATGTCCAAACTGGAAGCACTCGTCGCGCTCAACATGCTGCCCCGCATCGGTCCGGTGCGCGTGCGCCGCCTGCTGGAGGCATTCGGCGATCCGGCAGCGATCCTCAAAGCCCCGACGGATCTTCTCAAGCGCGTCGACGGCATTGGCCATGAAACCGCGGGCATCATCCATGCGTGGCAGGATCATGCCGACCCGGTGGCAGAGATCCGCGAAGCGAAAGAACGCGGCATTTCCATCGTGACGCAGCATGATGAAGACTACCCCGCGCCCTTGCGCGAGGCCTATGATCCACCGCTGCTGCTTTATGTGTGGGGAAAGATCGAACCGCGTGATCGTCACGCGATCGGCGTGGTCGGTTCGCGAAGGGCGACGCATTATGGCACGCAGGCGACGCGCAAGCTGAGCTATCAGTTGGCGCAGTCGGGCTTCACGATTTTGTCTGGACTTGCGCGAGGCATCGATACGGCGGCGCACGAAGCGGCGATCGCCGCCAATGGCCGCACCATCGCGGTGATCGGCTCAGGGCTCGCGAAACTTTATCCGCCCGAAAACCTCGCACTCGCAGAAAAAACCGCCAGCGGATTTGGCGCAGTCGTTTCCGAATTCCCGCTGCACACCGCGCCCGACAAGCAAACTTTTCCCATGCGCAACCGCATCGTCGCCGCATGGTCGCGCGCGCTCTTGGTCGTCGAGTGTCCGGCATGGTCAGGCTCGCTCATCACCGCCAACCTCGCTTCGGAATATGGTCGGCCGATCTTTGCCGTGCCAGGCCCGATCGACAAACCAACCTCTGCCGGTTGCCATCAACTCATCCGCGATGGCGCGACCTTGGTCGCCGATGCCAGCCACAT
>CAYQRP010000411.1:0-1241 GCA_964419815.1 uncultured Luteolibacter sp.
GAAAGCCCCTACAACTCCAAGAAGATGCGCGAGGACATCAAGATGATCCGCAGCTACTATGGATCCCGTGGATACGCCGATGCCGCCGTGAGCCCCGACATCCGGGACGCTGGAGCCAACCGCGTGAACATCATCTACCGCATCGACGAAGGCGACCGTTTCAAGGTCGGCCGCGTCAACATCGCCGGCAACACCAAGACCAAGGACAAGGTCATCCGCCGCGAAATTCCGCTCAAGCCCGGCGACATGTTCAACTCGGTGGAACTGGAGACCACCAAGGCTCGCCTCGAAGGCCTGCAATACTTCAGCGAAGTGCAAGCCAACGGCTCGCCCGCCGGTAGCGGCTATCGCGACATCGATGTGCTCGTCGAGGAGAAGGCGACCGGCTCGGTCGGCGTCGGCCTCGGCTTCAGTTCGATCGATAGCGTCGTCGGCTTCCTCACTCTCGAGCAGTCGAACTTCGACCTCTTCAACCCCTGGAACTTCACTGGCGGCGGTCAGCGCTTTGCCACCAACCTGCGCCTCGGCTCAAAACGCTCGGAAGCGAGCATCTCGCTCACCGAACCCTGGTTCCTCGACCAACAACTCGCCCTCGGCGGCGAACTTTTCTACAAGCAGTCGACCTACTTCAGCGATTACTATGATCAAACCAACGCCGGTGGCGCGCTTTCACTCCGCAAGCCGCTCGGCAACAAGGCCTCGATCAAAGGTGAGTATCGCATTGAAAATGTGAACATCGATTCGGAGGTCGATGCGAACGATTACGGTGGCAACGGCGATCTTTCAAAGCTCTCCGAGAAAAACATCGGCGGCGATTACCTGCGCAGCGCGCTCGGTCTGAACTATGTGTACGACACCCGCGACAGCGGCATCCAGCCACGAACCGGACACAAGTTCGACGCCGGCCTCACCTACGCCGGTCTCGGCGGCGATGTCGATACGATCAACCTCTCGCTTCAAGGTCAGAAATACTGGAACCTGAAGTGGGATTCGATCTTCTCGCTCAACGGCGAACTCGCGTTTGTCGATGGCATCGGCGACGATGAAATCCCGATCTTCGAGCGCATGTTCCTCGGCGGTGGTCGCACGCTGCGCGGATTCGAGTTCCGCGATGTCGGCCCACGCGACACCGGTTACACCAACGAAGTCTACGGCGGCAATTCGCTCGGCTACATCACCGCCGAGTACACCATCCCAATCATTGAGTCGATCCGCGCCGCGGTCTTCTCCGACTCGGGCTT
>CAYQRP010000412.1:0-1239 GCA_964419815.1 uncultured Luteolibacter sp.
GGGTCATAGTATCTGTACCCGTAGTACGCCACACACGGCCTCAATCCGCTTGATTGCTGGGATTTCGGGCGGTGGCGCGAATGAAGGCGGCTGGGTGACCGTGGACAAATCACACCTAGATCATCGCTACTCACCGCCTGGATGGGAAGGAAGAAATTACCCACTGTCGATGAAAGACAGAAATCCGTGGGCCTGTCTATGAGAGCAAAGATACTCCTCGCGACACCTTAACCGCGCACGTCACATGGATCCGAAAGGCGAGCAGCTCACGTGATCCGCACGCAGCGGGATGTTTGGCGAGGCGGAGTGACGATCTTAGGAGAGGAGTTGAGCCAGCGGATAGGAGGCAAATTACTTTGAAATGATCATCGCTTTTTCCGACTACTCAAACTCATCAGAAGGTAAAAAATCAACCCTATTACTGGTGTGCAAATCAACGTGAACCAATAGATTTTCCAGAAAAAGGCATCATTGTAAACAATCAAATATCGAATAGCATAGATCACAGAAAGAACCTGCAAAACAACAAACAATGAAAATGCGAATTCGGCAGATGAAAAACAATTCATTCAGTGGCTCCAATGGTGATGACCGTTGTATTTTCAGTGATAACATGTATTCGAATTTTTAACGGAGATGATACATTTCCTTCCCCCGCAACCAATGCCTCGCATGCCTTATGAACAACGCTCTTTGCATTGGCGTTTTTGCTCACTGCATTCTCAACAAATTCAGTTGATTTAGCAAACGTTCGCGCCAATCGAATGATCGACAAATAAGTTCCTCCTCCTATCACAATTGGAATTTTTATTCTCACTTCATTTATCTCTGCTTCTACTTTAAAGTCGGCAACTAGAAATTTTTTTCCGCTATCTTCACAATAACATTTGGCCTCAGCTTTAGCAATGACACCCCAGTAGAAAAGGCGCAGCGTCGCGGCTCTTAGTCCTAAATCGGATATTACGTCACCTCCGGCATTATTAAATTTCACAAGATCCCAAGAACTCGAGTCCCAGGTCGGTGGAAAATCCCATTTAAAAGTTGATACTCCTTTTTTAAATCCCAAATAATCCCATTTCCCAATTCCATCATTTCTCACGAACCCATACAAGTTCACTCCTCCCTCTTCCTCAATCGGGTCCCTGCTAGGCCATCTGCCGGTTTTGGGGTCATAGTATCTGTAACCGTAATACGCCACACGCGGCCTCAAACCCCGTGATTGCTGGGATTTTGGGCGGT
>CAYQRP010000413.1:0-1239 GCA_964419815.1 uncultured Luteolibacter sp.
GGCGCCTTCGGCAGACGCGTGATAATGGCGAACAAATCACTCCTAGAGAATCACCAATCACTGCTTGGATGGGAAGTAAGAATTTACCCGTGTTTCAAGAAAGACAGAGATCCGTAGGCACATCTTTCAGAGCGAAGTTATTCAACGCGACACCTTAACCGCGCACGTCACATGGACCCGGAGGCGAGCTGCACCCGTGATCAGCACGCAGCGGGATGGATACAGGGTGCGGAGCGACGATTTGCGGGCGGTGGGGGTTTCATGGGAGGCGGGGGCCGGAGGGAATCTAGCAGATTAAGAGATTTAGACTGGCACCGATGACCAATACATTTAAGAAGTCTCAATATTAGCGCCTTTGATAGACTTCCCATCAGGGGAAACTTTGATAATTAAAAATCGAGGGGGAATCTTTCTTACTCGATAAACTCGGATAGTAAAGCCTTCATCGAACTCTTCTTTAAGAATCAAAGTAGAACCAAACCACCCCCCTTCTTGCTTGAAAATGTATGATGGTTTTCCTAGCTGATTTTCAACTTCACTCACAGTTGAAATCATAAGGAGATCTCGCTCAAATCTGCATTGCTTAAATTGTAAATGCAAATAATATGCGGTTCCTGAAGTAACTATTAGAATAAACAAACATGCAAAATATTTTAACGCTTTCATGTTTGTCCCGGGTTGTATCCGTTAAATTCATGATTTAACCTACAGCACTCTACTCCATCTTTTTCGAGTTGTTGATCTAACTCACAGCATTCGTCACGGAGCTTTTGCCACCATTGCTGAGTGCAACGATTTATGCAGGAATCGCCAGGTCCGAAATTGTTAGCGTTATCAATACCTTGCTGGTTAGCATTCACGTCCCCTTGATCTCGATGTGCTTGCCAAGGCAGATCATTCCCAGAAAACTGTGCACCTAGCTGAGTAAGCCAACCCATTCCAGTGACATGCTGGAGGCGACATGAAAGTATGCAATGACGCAGCCAACCTTCATTAAAACAGGATGGACCAGGGTCATCGAACCAATCATTCAGACCAAAATTATCTGGATTCCACGACATTCCTTCTTGATTTGAATGTCCATTGTAATCCCAATTTACACCTGCAGATCCAACTAAGCCTAGAGCATCCCATGCACTGATTGCATTATTACGCACGAACCCATACAGGTTAATCCCTCCCTTTTCCTCAATCGGATCCCTGCTAGGCCATTTGCCGGTTTGGGGGTCATAGTATCTG
>CAYQRP010000414.1:0-1236 GCA_964419815.1 uncultured Luteolibacter sp.
GTTGCCATCAACTCATCCGCGATGGCGCGACCTTGGTCGCCGATGCCAGCCACATTCTCGACGATCTGGGCGAACTGCCCTTTGCGACAAAAGCAAACAACTCCGAAAGCAATCCAGCCCTATCGGAGCAAATGGATTTTCCCGATCTCCCCGAAGACGAAGCGAAGGTCATGGCCGCACTCGACAGTAACGAGTCGGCCATCGATGAGATCATCCATCGCAGCGGACTCCCCGCGCACGAAGTGACAGCCACCCTGATGAAACTCGAAATGCGCCGATTGGTGCGAGCGTTTCCGGGCTTTCGATTTGCGCGCAGGTGAGCTTGCGAAGGGCATTGTGATGCGCTCAAGAGCGTTTGCGCTTGAGTGGGTTTTTCCACTTCAATCCCGGGAATCGAGAAAAATCCGCATCGGCGCTGCATAGCACCGATCCTCGCTCAATGGCCAAAGCCGCGAGATGAATGTCGGTCGTGAGATTGCCCGCCGTGCGAACAGCGCTAATCATTTTTCCCATTATTTCCAAGTGACCATCGGCAGGATGAATGATCCTCACATGCGGCAAGCTCAGCCAGCCATCTAGCATCGCAAGCACTTCGCTAGCCTCGTAGGGATGATGAAAAACTCGCGGGTTGGTGAGCAATCGGAGCAGACCAAGCATCACCACCCACGGAAGAAAAACCGTTTGCGTGCCATTCAACTGCTCCTCCCACCACTCGCGCGCGGCACGATGATGCGGCGAACTTTTATCGAGCGCGTAAACCAGAATGTTAATGTCGGGAAGAACCACGCTTTGCCACCTTTCCGATAAATTTTTCCACCTCCAATTCATCGACCAACTGGTTGAGCTTGTCAGGATCAAAGCCCGCCTTAAGTCCGAGTGCCTTCGCCTGAATCTTCACGGTTTTGCGGCGCGCTGAAACTTCACCGCTGGCAGCAAACCCAGCACGCAAAGCCGAATTCACCACTTCCTTGAGCGAGCGATCCCCCTCCGCAACTCTCTTTTGCAGAATGGCCGCCAGGTCGTCGTCAATGGTCAGCGTGGTTCGCATATAGACATCAAAGCATCAAAAAATTTTGATGTCAAGGCATCAAAATTTTTAGACCAAGACAAAGCGATTTATTCAAATTTCCAAGACGACCCCAAGCTCACGGACCTTTGGGACAAAGGTCCCAGCCTGAAAACCCTACCTCAGCGCCGCTTCTTACCACCCACCGATTTGCGGCGCACGGGCTTGGG
>CAYQRP010000415.1:0-1229 GCA_964419815.1 uncultured Luteolibacter sp.
TTTTCGCAGGCTGCCGCCGCCGTGCAGTCGATTCTCAATGCTGGGCATCTGCCTTCGGCACTAGAAATCACCGATGCCTTCACACTCGCCGCCGCACGCAAACGCCTTGGAACTGAGGTTTTCCCCGAAGGAAATGCCCATTTGATCGTTGAAGTCGATGGCCGCCCAGCCGCAGTCGCTGCGGAAATCGATGAACTTCAAGCGCTCATCAAATCCCTCGGCGCCCGCTCGATCGAACGCGCGCCCGACGAAGCTTCCTGCGAACGCATTTGGCAGCTGCGCCGCGAATTCTCCTATTCGCTGCGCGACACGGGCCTCACCAAGCTCAATGAGGACATCGTCGTTCCTCGCTCGAAGTTGGTGGAGTTGGTTAGCTTCGCGCAAGAAATCCAACGCGACACCGGCATACCCGTCGCCTGTTTCGGACATGCCGGCGATGGCAATATTCATACCAACCTGATGGTTGCCAACTACGATGAACCTAGTACTCGAGAAAAGGCCGATGCTGCTCTCGACCAACTTTTTACTTGGGTGCTTGCAAACGGCGGCACGATTACTGGCGAACACGGCGTCGGTCTTGCCAAAAAACGCTGGCTCAAACAGGCGATCGGCGAAGTTTCGCTCGCCTCGCATCACGCCATCAAAAGCGCCCTCGATCCCCAAGGCATTCTCAATCCTGGTAAGTTTCTTGGGTAGGAAAAGAGCCCCGCACATTGTCACTTGCAGACTGGGCAAATTTGAAGTAGATGTTTCGATATGAAAAAATCCTTCTGCTTTTTGTTGCTGACGCTCATTTCCGTCGCGACCGCAACGGCACAAACTTCGCGGGAAGTCGTGCGTGATGCCAGTGGCCGTGTTGTTCAAACCATCGAGCATCGCACCGAAGCAGGCGGCACGGTCAGGTCGACCACCCGCGATGCGATGGGGCGAGTCGTCGGCACTGCTGTCACCCGTCAGGCGATGACCGGCACGGCTCGCACGGAATATCGCGATTCAACAGGACGCATGGCTGGTACGGCCGAAACGCGGGCTTCGACAATGGGAACAGCTCGCACTACCTATCGTGATACGACGGGAAAGGTTGTTGGCACAGCCGAAACACGCCAAGGCGTCAGCCACACGAGCGAAGCGCGCTTTCGTGACCCGACGGGCCGCGTCTCTGGCAGCTCAACCACGCGTTGCCAGCCCAGCGGTAGCTGCACCACGACTTACCGTGATTCAAGCGGTCG
>CAYQRP010000416.1:0-1229 GCA_964419815.1 uncultured Luteolibacter sp.
CGCTTCACCACCGCCGGCTCCGTCGATGACGGCAAATCCACCCTCATTGGCCGCCTCCTTTACGATTCGAAATCGATCTTCGAAGACCAACTCGAAGCCATGGAGGAATCCTCGCGCAAGCGCGGCGACGAACACGTCAACCTCGCCCTGCTCACCGATGGACTGAAGGCCGAGCGCGAGCAAGGCATCACCATCGATGTCGCCTACCGCTACTTCGCCACGCCGAAGCGCAAGTTCATCATCGCCGACACACCGGGCCACATCCAGTACACCCGCAACATGGTCACTGGCGCCTCAACCGCCAACCTCGCCATCATTCTCATCGACGCACGCAAGGGCGTGATCGAACAAACCAAGCGCCACTCCTTTGTCGCCAACCTCCTGCGCATCCAGCACCTCGTCGTCGCAGTGAACAAGATGGACCTCGTCGACTACTCAGAGGAAGTCTACAACAAGATCATCGCCGATTTCCGCGACTTCGCCTCACGCCTCGACAACATCGTCGAGATCACCGACATCCCGATCTCCGCGCTCAACGGCGACAATGTCGTCGACAAATCCGAAAGCATGCCCTGGTACCAAGGCCCCACGCTTCTTTATCATCTCGAGCATGTCTATGTCGGCGGCGAGGAAAACCATGTCGATGCGCGCTTCCCCGTGCAATGGGTCATCCGCCCGATGAGCGACGAGTGGCACGACTTCCGCGGCTATGCCGGACGCGTCGCTGGCGGCGTCTTCAAGCCCGGCGATGAAGTCACCGTCCTGCCCTCCGGTTTCAACACCCGCGTCAAAGCCATCCACACCCCCGATGGCGAAATCGAAGAAGCCTTCGCCCCGCAGTCCATCTGCCTCACCCTCACCGACGAAATCGACATCTCGCGCGGCGACACCCTCGTCAAAGCCAACAATCCGCCGCAAGTCGGCCAAGACATCGAGGCCATGATCTGCTGGTTTTCCTCAAAACCAATGCCGCCCAAGGCGAAACTCGTCATCCGTCACACCACTCAGGAAACCAAGGCGATCATCCAAGAGGTCAAATACCATGTCGACATCAACACCCTTCACAAAATCGAAGGCGTCGACAGTTTCCAAATGAACGACATCGGCCGCATCTCCCTGCGCACCGCCGTCCCACTCATCCACGACTCCTACCGCCGCAACCGCAGCACCGGCTCCTTCATCCTCATCGACCCCGGCACCAACGAAACCGTCGCCGCCGGCATGATCAT
>CAYQRP010000417.1:0-1228 GCA_964419815.1 uncultured Luteolibacter sp.
CAGCGTGATGCCGATCAGCGTGGGCGGGATCAGCAGCAGGCGGCGAATGAAATAACCTTTCACGATTAGACCTGTGGTTTCTAGACCAGCTCCCGAGGCATGCAAGCACGGACCCCGACGCGGCGGAATTCTCCGTCATGTGGGTGCGTCTCGGCGGGTGGCGTCAGCTTGGCTTTGACCCGGGGCGCGAAGCAGGCTATGCCATGCGGCCAGCACATGAAGGACCAAATCCCAGCCATTGAGGCCGAAGCGCTTGCACAAATTTCCGCCGCCACCGACCAGCGCGCGCTTGAGGACGCCCGCGTCGCCGTGTTGGGCAAGAAAGGTTCGCTCACGCTGGCTGCCGCCGGAATGAAGGATGTGCCCAAGGAGGAAAAAGGTGCCGTCGGCCAGTTGCTCAACGCCGCTCGTGCCAGCATCACCGCCGCGCTCGAATCAAAACAGGCGGCCTTGCAGGAAATCGCCGACCGCGCCGCGCTTGCCGGCATCGACACGACACTTCCCGCACGCGAGTTGCCGATCGGCGCTTTGCACCCGCTCACGCTGATTCGCGATGAGGCCATCGCGATTTTGCGCCGCATGGGATTTGCTCTCGCCGACGGCCCGGAGATTGAGGACGAATTCCATTGTTTCGACGCGCTCAACACACCTGCCGATCACCCGGCGCGCAACGAGAAGGACACTTTCTATTTCGATTCGGGAAAACTTTTGCGCACCCACACCTCAAGCGTGCAGATCCGCACGATGGAATCGGCAAAGCCGCCGATCCGCATCATCGCACCTGGCTCGGCCTACCGCCGCGACGAAATCGACGCGACCCACCTCTCGGTTTTCAACCAACTCGAAGGCCTCTATGTCGCAAGCGATGTTTCGCTGCCCGATCTCAAGGGCACACTCGAATATTTTTTGCAGGAACTATTCGGATCCAACACCGAGGTGCGCTTTCGTCCGCACTTTTTCCCCTTCACTGAACCGAGCTTTGAAATCGATGTGAAGCTCACCGTCAAAGGTCAGCAGCCGCGCTGGATCGAAGTCGCCGGCTGCGGCATGGTCGACCCGGCGGTTTTTGAAGCGATCAACAAATCGCGCAAGGATCAGGCCTTCGATCCCGAAACCACCACCGGCTTCGCCTTCGGCATGGGCCTCGACCGCCTCGCGATGATCCGCTGGGGGATCCGCGACATCCGCCTATTGATCGAGAATGATGTGCGTTTTCTGAAACAGTTCT
>CAYQRP010000418.1:0-1225 GCA_964419815.1 uncultured Luteolibacter sp.
CGGCAAGCATCACAGCCAGCAACCTTTCACAAAGTGTGCTGTTGTTTTTCGATCCATATGAGGATCACGCCCTGATGCTCGGCACTGCCGGAACCGACACATACAGCAGTGATGCGATTGGTGTCTTCGATGTACCCGTAGCAACCATCTCGCTTCATTTCGTGGGGGCCATTTTACCGCCGGGAATCGCCGTCGAGCAACCTGCCGGCAGCAATATCGCCAACAACGGCACGAAGGACTTCGGCAATGTGGGCTTGGGCCTCACCAACAGCCTTACCTTCACGATCAGCAACACCGGTGATTTCCCCTTAAGCCTGTCGGGCACGCCACAAGTGGTGATCAGCGGGACCAACGCGGCCGACTTCACGGTCACTGCACAGCCTGATGCAAGCGTCGCCGCGGGTGGCACGACCACCTTCACGGTGAAGTTTGCCCCAAGCGCTGTGGTGGGTGCTCGCAGTGCGCAACTCTTGATCGCTAACAATGACAGCGATGAAAATCCCTTCGTCATCAATCTCAGTGGCACGGCCATCACGGTTGGAAGCGATCTTTTCTGGGACGCGATCCCGGACGATGGCGCTGTGATCAGCAGTGGCTCTGGTACGTGGAACACCGAGGTAGGCAACACGACCTGGAGCAACGGCTCTTCGAACATGGCTTGGAGCCAGACCTCAACCACTGATGGCAGCAAGGCTGCAGTCTTTGCCGGCACGGATGGCGCGGCTGATCAATATGTGATCACGCTTGCCGCGCAAATGGCGGCGGAATCAATCACCTTCAACAGCAGCGGATACAATATCACCGGCAGCACGCTGGCGTTGATGCCGACAACCACTACCAACGGAACCATCTCTGTGGCCGCTGGAAAAACCGCGACCATCAACTCAATTCTTCGCTACCCTCATAACACCGCAAACGCGAATGTGACTGTTGGCTCAGGCGGCACCCTTAATCTCGGAGGCGGCGCGAGCAATTCGCAATACCGATTCCTAGGAGCCGGCACGGTCAATATGATTGCGGGCACTTACAACGCCAATGTCGGCAGGGTGAATGTCGCATCGTTCAACCAGAGCGGCGGCATCTTCAACATGACTCTGCCAGCAGGCACTGATAGGTACAACATCGGCGTCGCTGCCGGTCAAAGCGTCACCTATACGCTGTCCGGCGGCACCATCAGTGCCAATGCCGACACCAATACCTACACCAATTCACACCTAGCGATCGG
>CAYQRP010000419.1:0-1215 GCA_964419815.1 uncultured Luteolibacter sp.
TTGAGGAACAGATGCCGGAGGTTGGTCATTCCGCAGGCCCTGTGTATGAGCCTTGCGATCTGGTTGTTGAAGCTCTCGATGCGGCCCGAGGTGATTCGGTGTTTGAAGAAAGCGGTGATGGCTGGAAGATCACGCAGGATTCCCCTGGCGAAGCGCAGCAGTGGGGCAATGCCCGACTCCTCAACAAGCTTGCACCAGCGCCTGATTCGAAGCGCCCCGGACCGGGGACTCCAAGCCACAGCATAAATGTGCCGAAATTCCTCCTTGAGGATGTATGCCGTGGATAAGTTGGCATTCAGGGAACGGATCTCCGAAAGGCGGGTTAACCCGTTGTCATCAAGGTTTTCGTTCGCTGCCGCTAGTAGAAAGCGCGATCCTTTGATCACTTTTTTGCCTTCAGCGCAAGCGCTTCGCCATTCGCTGCGGCGCACCTCGTCGAGTGCAGCGTTGAGGTTGGATATGACGTGAAATCGGTCGTGAACGACTTCCGCGCCGGGCAGTTGCTCGCGTAGGACGGCGCGGTAAGCTCCGTTGCGATCTATGCAGACGGCACGCACGGATGCCTTCTGTTGATCGGTGAGCTTGGAGAGGAAGGATTCCAAGCTTTCCTTCTTCTTGCCTTCGGCCATGTGGAGCAACTCGCCGGTGAGGCCGTTGAGGACGACTGTCACGTAGCCGTGTCCTTTGTGGACGGACTTCTCATCAATGAGCAGAATCTCCAAATCATCAAAATCAGGCTCAGGAAGATCGGCGGCAAGCACGTCGCTCTCGTAACGGCGGACAGTGGCCTCGCTGATCTCAAACATCGCGGCAACATCAGTGGCTGGGCAAATAGACGCCCAGGCTGCTACCGTTCGCATCAGCCGCCAGGTGGCGTTGCGTGTGGGGTGAATTTCGGGTGGTCTGGGTGTGCTCAGGCCGCGGCAGGCCGGACAGCGGCCCTGGATGGCGGGCAGCGTCACCCACACGGCCGTTTTATCTGCAATCGGCAGGTCGTAGACCGCAATGCTGCCTGCGCGAACCTCCTTCAGTGTCACATTGCAATCCGGGCAGCGGGGCTTGCAGCGGCCATCACGACGCATCGCAACTTGCACTCCGACTCCTTCTACGAGAATCTTCTTCACGACGCACCCGGTGATCCGGAATAACTCTTTGATGTTGAATGTCTTCACAAACACAGCTCAAAGCCGTCCCGGGTGCGTCACCAACTCAAAA
>CAYQRP010000420.1:0-1212 GCA_964419815.1 uncultured Luteolibacter sp.
CCTTCTTGCGACCCTTCTTGACCTCGATCATCTGGTCGATGAACTCCATCGCCCCTGGTCGATAGAGCGCCAACAGGTCAATGATGTCGTCAATCTTCTCAATCTGATACTTGCGGCAGGTCTCAACCATCCCGCCCGACTCGAGCTGGAACACGCCCATGGTCTCGCCACGATTGAGGAGGTCAAAGGTTGGTTGATCATCCAATGGCACATCCTCGATGCGGAAATCCGGCTTCTCCTTGCGGATGTGCTCGACGGCTTCCTGGATGACCGTGAGGTTGCGCAGACCGAGGAAATCCATTTTCAACAATCCCACCTCAGTGATCGCGCCCATGTCGTATTGCGTCACTACTTCACCCTCGTTGCCGCGCGTAAGCGGCACATGATCGTCCAAGGCACGGTCGCCAATCACGATGCCTGCGGCGTGGATACCGACGTTGCGGTTGAGACCCTCAAGCGCCAGCGCATAGGCCCAGGCATCCTGATAAGTCGAGGACGCCTCGATCGTCTCGCGCAACTCGGCGTTTCGCTCCCACTCGCGCGCCAAAATCGAATCGCCGAATTTTTTCTTCTCATCCTGGGTGAGTGCCTTGGCATCGATCATTTTCGACAAACGATCACCCTCGGAATAAGCCAAGCCCATCACCCGCGCGACATCGCGGATGACACTCTTCGCGCCCATCGTGCCATAGGTGATGATGTGCGAAACACAGCGCTCGCCGTACTTTTTGCGCACATAGTCAATCACCTCGGGCCGCCGCGACTGACAGAAATCGATGTCAACGTCCGGCGGACTCACCCGCTCGGGATTGAGGAAGCGCTCGAACAACAAGCCAAACTTGAGCGGGCAGATGTCGGTGATGCCCAAGGCATAAGCGACCAAGGATCCCGCCGCCGATCCGCGCCCAGGCCCCACTGGAATGTTTTGTTCCCGTGCCCAGCGAATGAAGTCGGCCGTGATCAGGAAGTACGATGCGAAACCCAGTTGATTGATGACCTCCGCCTCGTACTTGAGCCGCCCGAAAATTTCAGGATCGGCCGCCTTCTCCTCACCATATCGCGCCACCAATCCCTCGCTGCAAAGTCGCATCAGGTACTCTTCACGCGGGCTGCCATCCGGCGTGCCGAATTGCGGGTATTTTTCCGATGAAGTAGAGTCGAGCTTCATCTCGACATTGCAACGCTCGGCAATTTCCAAAGTCGCATCGCAGG
>CAYQRP010000421.1:0-1210 GCA_964419815.1 uncultured Luteolibacter sp.
CGTCCCGCCCACCTCTTCACCGTAGCTGGATCATCTTGATCCAGGCCGTCCATGGTGCGTCCCGCTCCATGTTCTGAAGTGCAAATGACAAAGCCGCTTCTTCAAACTCTTACACCTTCGACTTTGAGACTTTTGACCACTGACCTCCTCTTCCCCAATATCCAATATTTCCTCTTTCTCCGCGTTCCTTGGCGACCTTTGCGCCTTCGCGGTAAATCTTTCTTCCTCTTCCCTTGAAACTGAAAACTTCAAACTGAACACTTATTTCCCATGCTCCTCACCGAATTCCACCGCTTTCTCAAACGCGAGGACAAGGAACGCCTGCTCAAACAACGCGGCAGTGTCATCTGGCTCTATGGTCTTTCAGGTTCCGGCAAATCCACCATCGCCAACGCCGTCGAACGCCACCTCCACGAACAGGGCCGATTCACCATCATCCTCGATGGCGACAATCTCCGCACCGGACTCAATTCAAACCTCGGATTCACCGACGATGACCGCACCGAAAACATCCGGCGCATCGCCGAGACCGCCAAAATTCTGGCTCACCAAGGCATCATCACCTTTGTCTCCGCCATCACCCCGCGCGCGGAACTCCGCCAAATCGCCCGCGACATCCTCGGACCCGACCTCTTCGAGGTCTTCATCAAAGCCAGTTACCAAACCTGCGAGCAACGCGATGTGAAAGGCCTCTACGCCAAGGCCGCCAAAGGCGAAATCCCCAACTTCACCGGCAAACAAAGCCAGTTCGACATCCCCGAAAACGCCGACCTCATCATCGACACCGAAACCACCACTTTGGAGGATTCGAGCTCCCAACTCCTCGCCGCCATCACGTCACGCATATCTGCAAGTAATTGAATATTAACGAGTTCTGACCCAATCTCGCTAATTCATTACCAAGTTGGTCAATTTAGTAATTTTTTATTGACCCAGTACCACAAACGGCGCACCTTCCGCCCCGTGGCGGCGCTTTCCAAGCGCCAAGCCCAATCAAAAAATTAAAAATTCAACATTCATAATTTCACTTCCTCTTCCCCCTCCGCGACCTTTGCGCTTTTGCGCTGAACTCCTCCTCTTCCTTTCAGCATCTCAGCATTTCAGCATTTCAGCATTTCAGTTTTTACCCCTCCTCCCATGCCCAGCTACAACCTCAGCCACCTCGACCAACTCGAAGCCGAGGCGATCTTCGTTCTTCGCGAAACCGCCG
>CAYQRP010000422.1:0-1208 GCA_964419815.1 uncultured Luteolibacter sp.
CCTCATTTTTTCGGCACCACTTTGGCGGCTTTGAGGAATTTGATCGATTGCTCGAAGTACCGCATGAGTTCGGCACGGCGTGTGGCGGTGGTGCCGTAGGGGAGTTCGGCACCGGCCTTGGCCATTCGCTCGCGGGCCTCCATGAAGAGTGCGAGCGCCAGTGAGGGCTTGCGCTGATACCATGCGTCGCGCGCCATGCGTCCGAGCAGCGCACCTGCGCGGTGGTGGGCGCGGTTGCCCATTGGCAGACTGGAGGCGAAGTTGTAGGATTCGAGTGCCTGCGTGTCGTTGCCATTGGCTTCATGCGCAAGACCAAGCAGTTCGTGGATGTTGACGCGCAGATTGCGACCTTCGTTGCCCATGATGTGGGCTGCGCTTTGGCTGAAGGATAGTTCGATTTCCTTTGCCGCCTCCTGCAAGGTGGCAAGGGCGGAATTTTTGTCACCGCTTTCAAGTTGGCCCAGGCCTTTGCGGGCGAGGTGGCTGGCGTATGCCTGATGCGAGCGAAATCCGGCTTCCATGCCGCCTTGGAGTTCGATGGCTTTGAGAAAGGCAGTTTCGGCATCCGCCGTTTCACCAAGCGTGCTGAGGATGATGGCCTGATTGACGACAAAGACGGGGTCGTACGGGTGGATCTTTGCCGCGGCTTGATAATCGGCAAGTGCCTTGCGGGCCCAGTCGGAGGATTCCTCGCCTCGGGTGTTGCCGGCGAGTTCGTGTTGGAGGCGGGCGCGATCCATGTGCATTTCCGAATGCGGCCAGATGCGGATCGCATTGCCGAGAGCGCGGATGCGTAGGTCGGCGGAGGCGGCTTGTTTTTTGTTGTGATAGACCGGCCAAAGTTCCTTGGTCACGCGAATGCCGAGCCAGGCGAGCGGCGCGGTGAAGCTAATGCAGGCCAGCACCGCGAGGCTGAGAAAAATTTTTCCGCCGCGTGATTCGGTTTTGGAATTTTTGCGATCCGGGTAGGCCATCTGACCGAGACAGATGCCGAGCAGAATCACGCCCGGAAGGTGGTGGAAGACAAAGCTGAAGGAAGATTGCACCAGCATGCCGACCAAGGCCGCGATGCCGCCGGCGCGCCAGGCCCAGCGGTGGTCAGCAGAATCGGTGTCGCCATCAAAGACTGTGCGGAGGATCGCGGTGAGGGAAATCGTGGCGAGCAAGCCCATCAAAAGCACTGCGCCGATGATCCCGTAGTCGGTGGC
>CAYQRP010000423.1:0-1205 GCA_964419815.1 uncultured Luteolibacter sp.
TTGCCTCCGAGGAGGGACTTCATTTTGCCGTCGCCGTCGGCTTTTTTGTCGCCGAATGTGTAAACGAATTTGCCCTTCTTCGGGGCGGTGGATTTAGCGGATTTGGTGGTTTTTGCCATAAAACGGGCCGCAAGGTTTAGCACACCGCTTCGGGGTGTCAATGTGAGGCTTGGAGCGGCGCGACGGACTTTTTTTGGGGTTTCCTTTTCCCGCGCGGGAGCTAGAAAAACTTCAGAAATTCCACCCATGAAAAAAGTCTTTCTCGGCACAGACAGCGGCGCAACGACCTCGAAAACCTGCGGTGTTTGGGAAGATGGCACGCCGGTCACCCTGAACCTCGCGCAGAGTTCCACAAATTCCCAACTCGGCAAAAACGCGGTCATCACCGGCTGGGTCGAAGGCGTCGAAAAATTCCTCGCCGAAAACCAACTCACCTGGCCGCAAGTCGCCGGCGTCGGCCTCGCCATGCCCGGCCCCTATCAAGCCTACGGCGTGCTCGACCGCTCGCCGAATCTCCCCGAGAGCTTCGCGGGCTGGAATTTTCTCGCCGACTACTCCGCCGCGCTCGCGCAAAAAGCCGGCCGCGAATTGCTCGTCGTCACCGGCAACGATGGCAACTACGGCGGAGTCGCCGAAGCCGCCCATGTGCGGGGCGATAAAAAATGCGGCGTCATCATGCTCGCTCCCGGCTCGGGACTCGGTGCCGCCTACACAGGCGCGGATGGACTTCCCCTCACTGGCGACACCCTCAATGGCGTCGAGGCCGGCCACATGCCCGCGCCGCTCCAAATCCTCGGACTGCCCCGATTCACCTGCGGTTGCGGGCGGGACTGGGGTTGCTTCGAGGCCTACACGAGCATCTCCGGCCTGCCGCAGTATTTGAACCACCTCCTGCCGAAATACCCCGGCCACGAACTCCACAACGACTCGATCCCGCCCAAGGAAAAAGCCCTCTCGCTCCGCACCCGCGCCCAAAAAGGCGACCCGCTCGCGCTGGAGATTTTCGATCTTCAAGCAAAAGCCATGGGCCTGCATGTCGCCAATCTCTCGATCGCCTTCGACGCCGCATTCGTCGTGATCGGCGGAGGCTTGATCGATCCGCACTCGACCACCGAGGAATTCCGCAAACGCTACCTCGACGGCATCCGCGCCGCCGCCGAGCCGTGGCTATTTCCCGCCCAGCGCCAAACCATCCAAATCCTCCC
>CAYQRP010000424.1:0-1200 GCA_964419815.1 uncultured Luteolibacter sp.
GCAGCGACGCTGGTGCCTTTGAAAATCATGTTGCTGCGATCGCCGAGCGGTAAGTCCGCATCGCTTAGTGCTGCCGAATGCTTGTTCGTCGGTTCGGATTCGCCCGTGAGAGCGGATTCGACGCAACGCAGGGACGCTGATTTCACCAGTCGCGCATCGGCGGCGACGACATCGCCTGACTCCACTTCGAGCACATCTCCCGGCACAACCTGTGAGGCTGGAAGCATCAGTGATTTGCCGTTTCGCCTTACGCGGGCGAGCGGTGCGGTCATTTTTCGCAGGGCGGCGATGCTTTGCTCTGCTTTGTGTTCCTGATAAAATCCGATGATCCCGTTTAGCACCACGATGGCAAGGATGGCGCAGGCGTCGACAATTTCTCCAAGTGCGGCAGCCACGACCGCTGCAATGACAAGAAGCCAAACGATCAGGCTGGTGAACTGCCTTAGGAAGATGGTGAGGCGGCCGACGGGCTTGGCTTCCTGAATTTCGTTTGCGCCCTGTGCCGCGAGACGTTGTGCCGCCTCTGCTGTGGAGAGCCCATCATGAGAGGTTTGAAGTTTTTCAAAAACTTCGTCCTCGGGCAGAATGTGCCAGTGAGCGGAGTCATCGAGTGAAGAGGCGGTCATTTTTGCAGCACCAAAGTGATGTAGGTCATGTAGGCCACGAGCAGCAGGATGCCGCGCAGGCGGCCGATGGATCCGTTGCGAGAGGGCACGAGCATCAGCACCGCGATCAGTCCTGCGACGAGCGCGATCGGGGTTTGCCAGCCATTAACATCGATCGGGCAAATCACTGCGGCGATGCCGATGATCCAGAGTCCGTTGAAAATGTTGCTGCCGAGAATGGCGGCAAGGCTGATCTCGCGGCGGCCGCGCAATTGTGCAATGATGATGGTGGCCAGTTCTGGCACCGAAGTGCCTGCCGCTACGAGCGTCGCACCGATGGCAAATTCGGAAATGCCATATTTCACCGCAAGACCCTGTGCGCCATCAACGATGAGTTGTCCGCCGCCGATGAGGCAGGCGAGACCTGTAAGACAAGCAGCCATCACTTTGAGCGTGCCTTTCTCGCCTTGCGGTGCCGAGGTGGTCACACTGCGTTGTTTGCAGGCCTCAACCACCACCAGAGAGAGCCATGCGAAAAAAACCACGAGCATGATCGCGCCATCGATCCGCGAGATCATGCCGTCAGCTGCCAGCG
>CAYQRP010000425.1:0-1199 GCA_964419815.1 uncultured Luteolibacter sp.
TTGCTAAATCCATGGCGCTGTCGCAAGCGGCGGTGATGCGTTTGGCGATCAACCAGTGGTTTGAAGCTGGAGGCGATAAGACCGGGCTCTTTGAACCCGCAACAAGGAGTGCCAAGAAAGACGCTCCAAAAGGTCGTGGTAAAAAAAGCAAGTAAGCCTCACCCGCTGAAGCTCTGATTGGCTTTCCCATGATCGACGATGTCACCAATTCGGTTGGTGGTATCCTTGATGATTACTGCGGCGGCATAGATCACGATACCGAGCTTGGGGGGCATTCCTACCTGAGCTGCTGAGCAACTTGACGGAAGGGGGGGGCGCCGCAGCTTCCAATTTGCAAGGGGCCGACTTGCACTCCTCGCCGATTGGGCTATATTCCATTCATGACGTCTCTGCCATGCATCGGGAAAATGCTTCTCGTCGCTGCGGTTGTGCTTTCCTTCGCCGTATTTCAGCCCGCCTTGGCGCTGATAAATTACCAATCGCCCTGTTGCTGTCAGACCCATGAGAATTGCGAAAAAAATTCCACGCGCTCCTCGTGCCCATGCACTACCTGCCCGGCGGGGCAACTCGCCCATCCGCTGGCGTTAATTGCTGAGAAAAAATTCCCCCAACCTATTTTTAAGCCCGCTCTCCGTTGGGATCTCTGCAACGAGCGGGCCGATGAGCGTCGTTGCGCTCCTCCTGTTCCGCCGCCGCGAATCACGATCTGAATTTGCGCAGGGCCCGATTTTCTCGGGCACAACCAATTTTGAATTCTTACACAGAAAATAAAAATTATGAAATCATTCATCACTGCTATCGCTTTCGCCTTCATGGCGACGGTCGCATCTGTCCAAGCTGCGGGCCCTAGTTGCCCTGAATGCTGCAAGGACAAGGATTGCGCCACCTGCTGCAAAGGCAAATGCGACGAGTGCGCCAATTGTAACAAATAATTGGCAATGCTCTCCATGAGCTAAAATCGGGCGTGGTCTTTGATCAAAAGGCCACGCCTCTTTTTGTTAAATTTGATCAGCCGTCTTCACTAAAACGGTGGGATCACACATCCGATCATCCGATCTATTTTGCCCCGTGAAGCCGACGGGTCTCGGGATATTCAGCGGACAGGTCGAAGCCAAGATTCACAGACGGGTCGAACAGCTGAAAGCCAAATAAGCGATGCACACCCGGTGAAGGCAAGATCGTGAAGGACAATGACTTTC
>CAYQRP010000426.1:0-1196 GCA_964419815.1 uncultured Luteolibacter sp.
TCAGAGCAAAGATACTCCTCGCGACATCTTAACCGCGCGCGTCACATTGACCCGAAGGCGAGCAGCACGGAGCGGGATGGATACAGGGTGCGGAGCGACGATTGATTGAGCAGGTTTTGCTAGAGATGAAAGTCAATTTTTGAAAGGTTGTGTCTCTTGTAATTTACGGATAATAGAAATATATATCGGGACAACTTCTTCCGAAGTAACCTTCACATCAAACTTCTCGGTATCCGCTATCTTTGAAATACTCAGAATATCTAAACATCCAAGACCGTCTTCTTTCTTTGTGCGCGGAACGATAAAAACAGCCGTTTGTTTTCCGGACGTCGAATCAAATTGAGAATACTTCACATTCTCATCAAAAATCTCATTCCTTATTTCCGAAGATGCACGAAAACTTCCAGAAGAAGGCTGGCCGTTTTTTGGCGTATAAATTACCGAAACAATACAAGAAGTGGACCTGTCAATAGGAATAAAGTTTGTGTTTGTATAGTGATCGAACTTTATTTTCCGAGCTGGCATCATGATCACAATGAAGCCTAAGAATATTAATAAAATCAGCCACCCTGTTTTCATTTTGCAGGAGCAGCTGCTTTGGCGCACTTTTCTATCAGGCCATTCGCAATGTCAATACAAGTTCCGAATGGGCAAGTTCCGGTTGAAGTCGACTCAAGACAACTGACGAATTTAGCTATATCATGACATTGGCTAAGCTTAACATCCTTGCACTTGTGTTTACTGCTTGGTATACTCGGATCATCGCCCCAGATATCTGGTGAAGTAACATTTGATCCCGCGCCGCCTATGCTTTTCCCTGACGGGAGCCTGAGATACCTGTGCCATGGTATGTCCACTACAATAACATAGAGATCCACTCCATCTATAGAGCACCAATCAACTCCCGTATCAACTTCTGATTTTCTATCTAACACGGAGCCATTTTTACAGCAATGAGTCGTGCTATCATAAGGCGCGGGCGGTCCATGTTGCCCGGAAGGAAGCTCGCAACATGAAGGTGAATTGCTTTCGCCAAGAATTTCCTCCCATAGATCTGAGGTTTCTAAGCCGAGCACATCAACTCGATTTACCACGCCGTTTCCAACCATGCCATACAAGTTCATTCCTCCCTTTTCTTCAATCGGGTCCCTGCTAGGCCATCTGCCTGTTTTTGGGTCATAGTATCTGTACCCGTA
>CAYQRP010000427.1:0-1194 GCA_964419815.1 uncultured Luteolibacter sp.
CACCGTGGTTCGCATCCGTCCGCTCAAGAAACTCAAGGACATGGCTCTCTGATCCCATCGCGGAGCATGCACCGCATGCCCCGGCGAACAAAAAAGCCTTTCCGGTCATTCCGGAAAGGCTTTTTCATTTTAGAACACCAAGGTTTTTACGATCGGATTTTTTTGTCATCACGCGGATAGGGCTTTGACCTCTGCCGGGGATGGTTCATGGTCTGTCGGTCATGAGTTTCTCCGGCACCCATACCGCCCTGATCACTCCGTTTCGCAACGGCTCCATCGATGTCCCCGCTTTCGAGGCCCTGATCGAACGGCAAATCGCCGCAGGCATCGACGGCATCGTGCCGGTCGGCACCACTGGCGAGTCACCAACCCTCGACACACAAGAACACCTCGAGGTCATCCGCCTCGCGGTGAAGTTTGCCGCAGGCCGCTGCGAAGTGATCGCCGGTACCGGTGCCAACGCCACCAGCGAAGCGATCGAGCTCACGAAGGAAGCGGAAAAAATCGGTGCCACTGGATCGCTGCAAGTTTGCCCTTACTACAACAAGCCCTCGCAAGAAGGTCTCTATCAACACTTCAAAACGATCGCACGCGAAACGAGCCTGCCGATCATGCTCTACAGCGTACCCGGTCGCTCGGTCGTGGAAATCGCACCAGAGACCGCCGCACGCCTCGCCGCCGATTGCCCGAATGTGACCGCCATCAAGGAAGCTGGCGGATCGGTTGATCGCATCAACCAACTCGTGCAGGTCCTCCCAGAAAATTTCACCATCCTCAGCGGTGATGACCAACTCACACTGCCATTCATCTCAAGCGGCGCGACCGGTCTGGTCTCGGTTGCTGCCAACATCATCCCCGATGTGATGGCTCGCCTCGTCCGCGCCTGCCTCAACGGATCATTCGATGAAGCGCTCGAACTTCAGAAAAAGTATTACCCGCTCATGCGCGGGCTGATGAGTCTCGATGTGAACCCGGTGCCGATCAAATCCGCCGTCGCTCTCCAAGGCCATTGCTCGCCCGAGCTTCGACTCCCGCTCGCGCCACTGACATCCGAGGCCTCGGCAAAACTCCGCGCGCTGCTCGATTCGTACAACCTCCTCAACTGAATTTTTCCAACACTCCAAGCAATCCAACCAAACCACTCCCATGGCCAAACTCTTCATTCCAGGTCCCATCGATGTTTCCAAAGAAACC
>CAYQRP010000428.1:0-1189 GCA_964419815.1 uncultured Luteolibacter sp.
TCACGAAAGCGGTCCTGCAGCGGACCACAATGAGCCCGCACGCCCCCATCAGCGGCGAACATTTCATCGTAAAAAATTCCGGGATCGTAGCCCTCGAACAGGTTCATGGGTTGATTTTTCCAAGGAATTAGCACGAGGCGGGCCAAGTTTGCCGAATTGCAAAAAGTTCTCCCCGCCACCCCGCCCCTATTCCGCTTGCCCGTCGTCCGCCACTTGGTTAGGGGATGCCCGCGAGTCGCGCCCGCCAAGGCCTTCCCGCAAAGCATCCAACCCCAACCGCCATGCCCATCGCCCGCGCCCTCCTCTCCGTTTCCGACAAGACCGGCCTCGCCGACTTTGCCCGCGAACTCCACCAGTTCGGCGTCGAGCTCCTCTCGACCGGCGGCACTGCCAAGGCCCTACGCGATGCGGGCCTCCCCGTGATCGATGTTTCGGAATTCACCGGCGCACCCGAGCTCTTCGACGGCCGCGTGAAAACCCTCCACCCGAAAGTCCACGGTGGCCTGCTCCACCGCCGCGATGACAAAGACCACCTCGAGCAGGCAAAAGTCCACGACATCCCGCCGATCGATCTGGTCGTGGTGAACCTCTATCCTTTCGAAGAAACCGTCGCGAATCCGGATGTGAGCATGGAGGACGCGATTGAAAACATCGACATTGGCGGACCCTCAATGCTGCGCAGTGCGGCGAAAAACCATTCGCACGTCACGGTCGTCGTCGACCCCGCCGACTACTCGCGCGTGATCGAGGAAATGAAAGCCCATCATGGCGACACGACCAAGGGTTTCCGCGAGCAACTCGCCGTGAAGGTCTTCCTGCGCACCTCGCAGTACGATGCGGCGATCACCAATTTCCTCGGCCAGTCGCGCTGCGGCACCGGCTGCAATTTCACTCTCAGCCTGCCACTCGAACAAGAACTCCGCTACGGCGACAACCCGCACCAGAAGTGCTCGCTCTACGGCAACTTCAACAAGTTCTTCACCCAACTCCAAGGCAAGGAGCTTTCCTACACCAACATCCTCGACATCGAGGCCGCCGCCGACCTCATCCTCGACTTCGTGCGCCCGACCGTTGCGATCCTCAAGCACACCAACCCCTGCGGTGTTGGTCAGGACGATGAGGATCTGCGCGTCGCATGGCAGAAAGCCTTCGAAACCGACCGTCAGGCCCCCTTCGGCGGCGTGATCGT
>CAYQRP010000429.1:0-1184 GCA_964419815.1 uncultured Luteolibacter sp.
TCGATCATGCAAAAAGGCGTGCGTGCCGACGGTCGCAAGATCGGCGACCTCCGCCCGCTCTATGCAGAAAACAGCCCGCTGCCACGCGTTCACGGCTCGGCCATTTTCGCCCGCGGCGAAACGCAAGCCCTCGCCATCGCGACGCTCGCACCTGCCGATGAAAAGCAATTCATGGACAACTATGCGGGCGGTGAAACCGAGAAGCGTTTCATCCTCCACTACAACTTCCCTCCCTTCTCCGTCGGCGAAACCGGCCGCATGGGTGGCATCAACCGCCGCGAGATCGGCCACGGCGCGCTTGCCGAACGCTCGATCGAACCGGTGATCCCCGCCGTCGAGGATTTCCCCTACGCGATCCGCGTTTCGTCGGAAGTCACCGAATCAAACGGCTCGACCTCGATGGCCACCGTTTGCTCGGGCACGATGTCGCTGCTCAGCGCCGGTGTCCCGCTCATCCGCCCCGTCGCCGGCATCTCCGTCGGCCTTGTGACCGAATGGAACGACGATGACACGATGAAGGAGCACAAGTGCCTTCTCGACATCATCGGCTCCGAGGACTTCTACGGCGACATGGACTTCAAACTCTGCGGCACCAGCCAAGGCGTTACTGGTTACCAACTCGACCTCAAGCTCCCTGGCCTGCCGCTCTCGATCCTCGAGGAAGCGATCACCATCGCCAAGAACGCCCGCGGCACCATCCTCGACAAGATGGCCGAAGCGATCTCCGCACCCGCCGAGCTCAGCCCGCACGCTCCGCGCATTGTTTCGCTGAAGATCCCCGCCGACCGCATCGGCGAACTCATCGGACCTGGCGGCAAGAACATCAAGGGCATCCAGGCCGAGTCCGGCGCCGAGATCAACATCGAGGACGACGGCACCGTGCACATCTACGCTTCCAAGCAGCAAGGTCTCGACCGCGCCAAGGAAATGATCGATCGCATGTTCCAGGAAATCGAAGTGGGCAAGGTCTACACCGGCAAAGTTGTTTCCATCACCGCCTTCGGCGCGTTCATGGAAGTGCTGCCCGGCAAGGACGGACTCATCCACGTTTCCGAACTCGCAGAAGGCCGCACCGAAAAGGTCGAGGACGTCGTCAAGAAAGGCGATGTCGTCACCGCCAAGTGCCTCGGCGTCGATGAGAAAGGCCGCGTGAAAATGTCACGCCGCGCCTGGCTCCGCGATCA
>CAYQRP010000430.1:0-1184 GCA_964419815.1 uncultured Luteolibacter sp.
CCGCGGGTCATGCCGGCGGGCGAGTGGGAGCACCTTGAGGCGGGCCTCACGCAGCGAATCGTGGCGCTCAATTTGTTTCTTCACGACATTTATCACGATCAAAGAATCCTCAAGGACGGCGTCATCCCGCGCTTCTACATCGAGCAGGCCAAGCACTATCGACCGGAGTTTCGCGGTGTTGATGTACCGGCAGACATTTACATTCACATTTGCGGCAGCGATCTGATCCGCGGGGCCGATGGCCAGTATTATGTGCTCGAGGACAATGGCCGCTGTCCGTCGGGTGCATCATATCTGTTGGAAAACCGCAATGCGCTGAAGCGCGCGTTTCCAGGGATCTTCGATGCGATGGGCGTGAGGCCGGTGGATTCTTACCCGAGCGACTTGCGTGACATGCTCCATCACATTTCGCCGCGCCGCGATGACAATCCGGTCTGTGTGCTGCTCACGCCCGGTTGTCACAACAGCGCGTATTTCGAGCATTGTTACCTCGCTCGCGAAATGGGCATCGACATCGTCGAGGGCGGCGACCTCGTGGTGGTCGACCAATTTGTTTACATGCGCACGACGCGCGGCTTGCGGCGGGTGGATGTGATTTATCGGCGCATTGATGACGACTTCATTGATCCTGTCGTGTTCCGCAAGGATTCGGTGCTTGGTGTGCCGGGATTGATGAATGCCTATCGTGCAGGAAATGTTGCGCTCGCGAATGCCGTCGGCACGGGAGTCGCCGATGACAAGGTGATCTATTATTTCGTGCCGCGCATCATCGAGTATTACCTCGGTCAAAAACCGATCTTGCCGAATGTGCCGACCTATCTGGCATCGGAGGAGAAGGATTTGAAATTCATCCTCGGTCACTTGCCCGAATTGGTCGTCAAGGCCGCCAACGAATCAGGCGGCTATGGCATGCTCATGGGGCCGACAGCGAGCAAGCAGCAGATCGAAGAGTTTCGCGAAAGGATCATCGCCGATCCGCGCAACTACATCGCGCAGCCGGTGGTGTCGCTCTCGCGCTCGCCGACCTGGTGCGATGGTGCGATTGAGGGACGGCACATCGATTTGCGCCCGTACATCATTTACGGCAAGGATGTGAAGATCGTGCCGGGCGGGCTGACGCGTGTCGCGCTCACCAAGGGCTCGCTCATTGTCAATTCATCTCAAGGCGGTGGCAGCAAGGACAC
>CAYQRP010000431.1:0-1184 GCA_964419815.1 uncultured Luteolibacter sp.
TTGGGCTTATTTTCATTTTGTTGGTGAAATGATTCTTTTGGACCTTTCCGGAGCAATAAGAACTAGCAAGGCAAAAAAACTTACCGCCGGTATGAAAAAAGAAAAAGCAACAATGTCGATACGAATTGGAAATCCAGTAGTATATGTGGCGGATGCCCAAGTCTCATAAAACCCGTAAAGCATCCAAAGCAATGAAGCAAAAAACGCAAATCCAAGTCTTATCCAACACCAGCGCCTAGTGAAAGTGATTCGAATGCCTGCAATAATCAGAATAAATATTGCAGGCCATAATACTCTGATTGGCTCCAAAGAAAACCAGCAAAATAAATTTACAACCTGCTGCATAAGATTAACTATTGGCTCGCAATACTTGCTCCAAAAAGAACGAGAGGGTGACAATCCCAAGAAGGATGGATATTGATCCAGTGAAGGCAAATATCTTTTTATTCTTTCTGTTGATAAACGCCACAATGCCCCAAGCTGCTGTCATCAAGCCGAAAAAGCCGCATCCAAGTGCGTAAAGAAGCAAGAACATGTCGCCAATCGGCGAGGAATAAGCAAGTCGACTTCCTGCAAACACAAAAAAGGCCATCCCGCAGATGACTCCGCAGCAAATTGAAAGCAGTGCTGCTTTTGGCAAAGATCGTGGAAGAATCAAAGAAGCCATATCTGGATGCGCTGGTTCGGTATCATCCTCTGGGTTGCCGGGTGACCTTCTTATCCATGTCCACGATAAACTGAACCTCGTCGTCGTCCACCCGCTGGCTCTGCTCCCAAACAACCTCCCACGCCTGTCCGCCTCGGGCCTCTCGCCCTGGAATCAGGCGAACCGAGTAAAGGTAGTGATTCGACAAATCGATCTTGTGCTCCTTCGCGTAGACCTCCGCCAAGTCGATGGCTGCCCTGAGAGTCAGCGAGGGCCGAGTCTCTGGGTGGTTCAGACCTCGCTGCAACGCAAACACATCACATGCAGATGATAAATTCAGCAATAGCGTCGCAGTGATGATCTTCATACTTGTTAGACGGAAAATGCCGAGTGGTGCTGCCATGTCGCGGAATCTCCCCGATGACCTATCCCTTCTTGATTCTGGCATCCGAGCCTGTTCCGCAGGCGACATGCCAAAATCGCCGAAGGCATTGGAGTTAAGTGCATCGGTCTGTTCGACTATTTTGTTTGTTTAGGA
>CAYQRP010000432.1:0-1183 GCA_964419815.1 uncultured Luteolibacter sp.
TCGACCATCACCACATAGGGGCTGAGCGCGGATTCGAAATAGTAATGCTTTCGCGCGTGGTCGAGGACCGATCGCCAGTAGGTGGGCGCGATGTTGGGATGGTCGGGGTCGGCCGCGCCCCAAGGCACGGAAACATTTCGCATGATGCTGAAAACTCCGGCCACTTGGCGGCGTGGATCGGTGACCTCGTCGCCCATGAATTTCAAATAATACGAGGCGCGCACGAAACGATCCTCGCTCTGGTGCGATCCGGGAAGGACCCGGGTGTTGTCCATGCGCGACCAGTAATCGTTGAGTGTGAGTTGACGCTCATAAGTGGGACTGTTGGTCATGACCTGATACTGCTTGCCGTGGTGGATGACCACTTTGCCTTCGAGGTATTCAAAGATGGCGGAGTCACCAGTCGGATCGGTAAGGGAAAGATGAACGGAGGGATGGGCCGCTCCACCCGGGCCGAAATTGCAAGGGACGAAGTACACGGGCTCCTCCTTCATGGCCGCAACCGCTTCGGCCACGGTGCCGTGATTTGAGAGGAGGTATTGCAGCCATGCGGCCCAAGAAATTTTCGGTTTATCCGCAGGCGGGTTGCTGCCGAAATTCGTCTCGGCCAGGTAGAGCATGTTGGCGCCGAGACCTTTTTCGTTCATGCCATCAAAAGCGCCATTAATCGGGCCGCCCGGGTTCATCGCACCGGCCAGCACGACTGTGCCGAACCTGCTCGTCCATGTATGCCCGCCCGGGAGGCCCGTGTTGAGCTCACCGCGGGGGATGACATAAAAGTGCGTGTTGAAGTCGTATGGCCAGTCCATCGAACGGCCGGTGATCGCCGTGCCATCCTTGCCAAGCCAAGTCGCACGCGAACAGGCGCCGGCTTGATGAAACGGAAGCAATGCGGCCAGCAAAGCCGTCAACGAACAAAGCGTGAGTGGGGACTTCATGGTGCGTACTTTCTAATCAAACACCGGAAATCGCATCCAGAGAAAAAGCCTCAAATTTTGCAAATCGATAGACAGGCTATTGATACGCAAATTTTTAAACGCGGGAATTCCCCAGCTCCTTGCGCTCGGCATCGCTGAGCGGCTGCGGCTTCCCATGATGATCGACGCGCACGGTCGTCATGTCACCCTGCGCAACGCATTCGCCGACCTCATTTTGGATTTCAAATTTCCATGTCACCGAGCTG
>CAYQRP010000433.1:0-1173 GCA_964419815.1 uncultured Luteolibacter sp.
AGTGCGAACTCCTGGAGGATTGGGTTGGTGTCGTCCTTGTAGAGTTTGAAGCCCGACCAGACTTGGTCCATCGGGGTGTCGCCCTCAAATTTGCCGACCAGCAGGCCGCTGGCGTTTTCGTTGGCTGCTTGTGCCTGAGCACCGCAGATGAGGGCGGTGGCGATCAGGGATTGGTGGATGGTTTTCATGGCTGATGTTGGTTGGTATGTTTGGTTGGCGGCCTCACTCATGTGCTTGCTCGAAACCTTGCGGAAGAAGCTATCACGTATTCTGGTGCGGCGTGCACGGGTGAATGCGTAAACGCCAGGGTGATGGACCCGGAAGAAATGCTTTGTGACAAAGTTGTCACATTCGGTCCGTTGCAGGGATACCGGGGATTTGTGGTCAATTCAGTCTTGATTTGACCGGGATCTGCACAATGGTGGTGCTTTCGCTGCGCCGAACAGCCTCATCGGCCTTTGTCATTGCCCGGACATTCTGAGAACGACAGCCCTCCAAACGCCACCGATTCATGCAAAACCCCCACATCCTCCACGACTTTGATCAGGCGATCACCACCCTGCGCGCCGAGGTTATCTCGATGGCCGGCAAGGCCCGTCACAATCTTGAACGCGCCATTCGCGCACTTCTGCAGCGCAACATCGAGCTGGCCAATGCCGTCATCGCCGATGACGACGAAGTCGACGAACACGAGCGTCAGATCGACAAGCTCGGCATGGAAATGCTGGTCCGCTTTCACCCGCTGGCATCCGACCTGCGCTTGGTGGTTTCCTCGATGAAAATCTCGATGAACCTCGAGCGCATTTCCGATCACGCGATCAACATTGCCAAGCGCGCGAAAAAAATCAGCTCGAGCCAAGAGATCCAGGACGCGACCCTCATCGAGCCGATCTACACGCTTGCTGATCAGTTGCTACGCGATGCGATCACATCCTACTCGGAACAAAACGCAGAACTCGGCGCATCCTTGCATGTGCGCGACAAGGAGCTCGACCGCATCTACAAGCAGGCCACCGCGACCTTTGCCTCGCGCATCGAGCAATCGGAGGGTCGCGGACAAGACTACCTGCATCTCATCCTCGTCCTTCGCTCACTTGAGCGGGTGGGCGACCTCGCGGTCAACGTCGGCGAAGACGCGGTGTTTCTTGGCACCGCGCGCGACGTCCGCCATGA
>CAYQRP010000434.1:0-1173 GCA_964419815.1 uncultured Luteolibacter sp.
CTTGGGTCAGCGTCGGTACCGATTATCCCTGCTCTTATCGTTTTTCATAGGGATGCAAAATCCTTATTACACCAACATGTTCCTGCAACTGGTGATACTGGGGGCTTTTTACCAGTATTTCCGCCAAGGCTGGAGGCCCGTCCAACAGGCGGCCGGAATCGTTGGTGCGGCGGCGTGCGGGTTTTTCCTGATGAACATCAATACCTTCGCCTACCATCTCTCTCAGGGAAAGAACCCTGGTGCTGTGGTTCGCGAATACAAATGGCTGGAGCTGTCGGCACTGAAATTTGTGGATATGTTGGTGCCTCCCCAAGATCACAGCTTGCTGGGTTGGATCGGCAATGCGTATTACGGTCTGGCGGGCCGGGAATACGATCCGGCGGTTGCCAAGATGGTGGCGTTTCCCAGCGAAGTGCCGCCATCCTGTTATCTCGGAATCCTTGGTATTGCTTGCATGACTTGGCTCGCGGTGGTTTCCGTGCGGCGCTTGGTGGTCGAAACGGGGCGGCCTCTACCTGTGGCGGCGTGGCAAGTGATGTGGATTTTAGCCTATTCTGTGGTGGGCGGTTTGAACTGCCTCGCAGGTCTTTTTGGCCTCACCCTTTTTCGCTCGTCGACCCGCTACAGCATTTTCATTCTTCCGATCTTACTGCTATTTGCCATCAAGCGGCTATCCGCAAAGCCCATAGGCTCAAGGACTGGTATGGCAATCGCCGGGCTTTGTGTGCTGCTGGCGCTTTGGGACCAGACGCCGCCGTTGAATCAGACCAAAGCGAATCTCGCTGAGCTTTCACGCGTGGTCGAATCCGACCGGGAATTTACCCGCCAAATTGAAGCTCGGCTGCCAAAAAGTGCGATGATTTTCCAAGTGCCGATCATGGAATTTCCCGAGTCTCCAGCACCCGGCATGCCTTCTTACGATCACTTTCGTCCCTATCTGCACTCCGAGAATTTGAGATTTTCCTTCGGTGGTGTGAAAGGGCGGAGTTGGGTGCAATGGCAGCAGGAGGTAGCGAAAATCAACAACCTTGCCGATGTAATCGCAAAGATTCAAAACTATGGCTTTGCCGCAGTGTATGTGAATCGCAACGGATTTCAGGACAAGGGTGAGGGGCTTTATCAGGCGATGCGTCAACTCGGATACACCGAGGTCATCGAAAGCAAGGTGGGGGA
>CAYQRP010000435.1:0-1171 GCA_964419815.1 uncultured Luteolibacter sp.
CTAGAGCATTATCATAAATTTTAGGGGCACGATGAAGAAATCGTGGCGGCAATGGAGCGAAGCGACATGGCGAAAGAAAACAACCAATCGTATCCGCAATTTTTAACCGCCAAGCCTTACTCTCTAGATGCATATGGCATGGCGGTTGAAAACCGCCGCCACTTTTTTGCGGTCAGATAGTTTCTGAAAATGCTCTACCCTTTGAAGATTTCGTGTCTCGAAAATAAAAAAGGGCGGACCCATGGGCCCACCCTTTTGTCATCGCATTGAAATGCGGTTGAAGTGTTATCGGCGACGGCGAAGTAGGAACAAGGTGCTGAATGCTCCGAGCAATGCGCTTGTTGGCTCAGGCACCACGGTGAATGTCGAGGTGGCCACGCCGTTGTTGCTGCTGGTGAGGACATTGGTGGTTCCGGTCCACTCGTTGAAGGTGTAGGTCACCGAAGTCACCATCGTGTAAACGCCGTTCGACAGACCGGAAAGGAGGTTGATGGAGTCAGGGCTATTGTTCCAGAAGTGGTTGTTCCCCGACTGACTGGAATAGGTGAGCGTTTGGTTGTTCGAGACCGAGTTGATGGTCAGGTTGAGGGTGGCCGTATTGCTACTGGTGATCCAGTTGTTACCAAGGCCGCCGTTATAGGCGTAGTTTTCAAAGAACCAGTTCGACAGCCACAGGCTATCGCCCGCGGAAATGTCGAAGGTGCCAAAGTTGTATCCGTCGAGCCTGGTATTGCTGAGGGCGCCGATGGACGAAAAGTAGCTGGTGGAGCTGTTGATTTGGAATTCGCCGGTGGATTCCACAACTCCGGTGGCACCGAAGCTGAGGCCTGTGCTGGTGATAGCAGCGATGAGTGATGCTATTTTTTTCATGGTTTTGGGTTTGTTTGTGAACTGCGATTGAGCTCTTGCTTACTCGTCATGTAGGGGCATGAACGATTGGTTTAATAAAAATGATATTTTTTTGTCGGTTATGGTATTTTTCGCGCCCAGAGAGAGGCAAAATAAATACAATTCATTGATTATCAATGACTTAAATAAAATCCAACTGACAATCGCGAGACTGGCCATTTTGCCGCTTTTTAGCGGATTTCCACGGTTGCGCCGGGCCGGAGGAGCTTGGGCAGGCGGATGGCGTCCCAGTTGGCGAGGCGGATGCATCCGGCGCTGCGGG
>CAYQRP010000436.1:0-1168 GCA_964419815.1 uncultured Luteolibacter sp.
CCCTAAAACGACACTGCATCGGCAGCGGCGTTGGTGATGTCCGCGGCGCTGGTGAAAACGCGCGAGACGGATCGGCCCAAAGAGGCGGGAATTCCGCAGGACGAAAGCGCGAGGCAGGAGATGAGAATGATGACGAGGCGTTGCATGGGTGAGAAATGTTTCGGGTGTTTTGTCGTGGCTGTGCCGATCAGTTGCAAACCGGACAGGTGTTCAGCTTGGTGAAGAAATCGTTGCCCTTGTCGTCGACGAGAATGAAGGCGGGGAAATTTTCGACGGTGATTTTCCACACGGCTTCCATGCCGAGTTCGGGGAAGGCGACGACTTCCTGCGAGCGGATGTGATCCTGCGCGAGAAGCGCGGCGGGACCGCCGGCCGAGCCGAGGTAGAATCCGCCATGTTTCTTGCAGGCATCGGTCACCGCTTGGGAGCGGTTGCCTTTGGCCAGCATCACCATCGATCCGCCGTGCGACTGGAAGAGATCGACATACCCGTCCATGCGTCCGGCGGTGGTGGGGCCGAAGGAACCGGAGGGCATGCCTGGCGGAGTTTTCGCGGGTCCGGCGTAGTAGACCGGGTATTGTTTGAAGTAGTCGGGCAAGTCGCCAGTTTGATCGAGGATCTCCTTGAGCTTTGCGTGAGCGCTGTCGCGGGCGACGATGATCGTTCCCGTGAGGGCGACGGCGGTGGTGACCGGGTATTTGGTCAAAGTTTTGAGCGTTTCCTCCATGCCGAGATCGAGGTTGATCGGCACACCTTTGAATTTCCAATCGCGGAATTTTTCCGGAATGAAACGGCCTGGATTTTTTTCGAGTTTCTCGATGAAGATTCCGTCCTTGGTGATTTTCGCTTTGGCCTGGCGGTCGGCCGAGCATGAGACGCCGATGCCGACCGGGCATGAAGCGCCGTGGCGGGGGAGGCGGATGACGCGGACATCGAGCGCGAAGTACTTGCCGCCGAACTGCGCGCCGATGCCGATTTCGCGTGAGAGTGCGAGAAGTTCCTTTTCGAGTTCGGTGTCGCGAAATGCCTGGCCGTACTCGTTGCCGGCGGTGGGGAGTTTGTCGAGGTAGCGGGTGGAGGCGAGCTTGACGGTTTTGAGGCAGTTTTCCGCCGAGGTGCCGCCGATGACGAAGGTGAGGTGGTAGGGCGGACAGGCGGCGGTGCCGAG
>CAYQRP010000437.1:0-1168 GCA_964419815.1 uncultured Luteolibacter sp.
GCGCCGAGGCAGCAGATGGATTTGATTTGCATGGGGAAGAAGTTTGAAGAGAAGAGGAGTTTGGCGCTAAGGCGCGAAGGTCGCCAAGGGACGCGGAGGGGGAAGCACTAAATTCGAAGCATTAAATCTTAAATTCGAAACGAAGAGGAAGAGCGAAGAGGGGAACATTGAACATCGAACATCCAACATTGAACATCGAAGTGGAAGAGGAAGAAGAGTCGCAGGTTTGAAAGTCGAAGGTTAAAGGTCGGAGTTTGAAGAAGTGGCGGTGTCGTTTTCAAGAGTGGGCGCTGCGGGGCCGCATCGCCCTACCGTACGATCTGGATCAGGATGATCCTGCTATGATGAAGAAGCGGCTTTTTCTTTTGTTTCGAATTTAGAATTTAAGATTTTTTTAATGCGTCGCGAAGCAGGTGATAGAGGAAGAGGGAATTGTATGTAAAGTAGCGTTTGAAAAGTCGGCGTGGTTCCATGGCAAGGCGGTAGGCCCATTCCATACCGATCTTTTGAAGAAAGGGAGGGGATTGTTTGACTTCGCCGGCGTGGAAGGCGAAGGCGGCACCGATGCCGAAGTAGACTCCGGGCGGGAGTTGATCCTTGTGACGCGCGATCCAGTGTTCCTGTTTGGGGCAACCGAGTCCGACCCAGATGAGGTTGGCTCCGCTGCTGCGGATTTTTTCACAAACCTTTTCGAATTCGTCGCTAGGCCATTCGCCGAAGGGCGGTGAGTAGGATCCGGCGATGATCGCATTGGGAAATCGTTCGGCGAAAGAAGCACCAAGCTTGTCGAGAGTCGATTGTTTGCCGCCGAAGAGAAAGTGACGGAACTCAGGGCGGCCTTGAGTGGCCTTGAGTGTTTCGAGCATCAGCGTCGGGCCATAGACGCGGTCGGGAACTTTTTTTGAATCATCCAGCTTGGCATTGAGCGCCCAGACGAGCGGCATTCCATCAGGGCAAATCAGATCGAAGCGCGCCATGCTGGCGCCAAAGTCAGGATCATGACGCGAGAGTGCGGCAACATGCGTGTTGGCAGCCTCGACCGCATAGGCGCGATCGGCTTTGGCTGCGTGCTCGAGGATCCATGTCACTGCGCCCGCGTAATCGGTGGCTGCGACAGGAAGGCCGATGACGGGGAGGCGTTGCAAGGGGGAGGGTTAGGTAAAAGCTG
>CAYQRP010000438.1:0-1167 GCA_964419815.1 uncultured Luteolibacter sp.
ATTTAGTGCTTTGCCTTAGTTCCCCTCGCTGTGAGAAAATCACGCAGCAGCGGCTCGAGCGGCGCGTCGGTGGTGGTGAAGCGGTAGTCGCAGCGGGCCTCGGCGCACTCGCGGCGAATGGAGTTGAGAAACGCATCGAGCGCGCTTCGGTATTCCTCGGCGATGAGTTCCGGTTCGGCGACGATGCTGGTTTTGGTTTCCATGTCGACGAAGCGATGAGGGCGTTCGAAGTCGAAATCGATTTCCGCGCGGTCCATCACATGGAAGACCGAGACATCGTGTTTTTGCTGTTGGAGGTGGCGCAGCGCGTTGGCGAGTGGGGCGATGTCGGCAAGGAGGTCGGAAAGGATCACGACAAAGGAGCGGCGTGGCGCTTTCGAAGCGATCGCGTGCAGGGCATCGGCCAGGCCGGTTTCTCCTGCTGGTGCGATCGAATCGAGAGTGGAAAAAATGCGTTCGAGATGGGCTGCACGACGGCTTGGCGGGATCTCGAGTTGGAGTTTCTCGGCGCAGACCGAGAGGCCTGCGGCATCGCCCTGATTGACCAGCAAATAGGCGAGCGATGCGGCGATGCGACGCGCGAATTCAAATTTCGATTCGCCCTCGCTTTGGAAGTCCATCGAGCCTGACGCATCGACGACGAAAATTGCGCGCAGATTCGTGTCGGCTTCATATTCCTTGATGTAAAACCGGTCCGAGCGCGCGAAGGCTTTCCAATCGAGCCGACGGGTATCATCGCCGGGAACGTATTTTCGGTACTCGGCGAACTCGACCGATGAGCCGCGGTGTGGCGAGCGATGTCGGCCGGCCATGTTGCCCGTCATTGCAATGCGAGCTTCAACAGGCAACGAAGCGAGGCGGGAGAGAAGGGCGCTGTCGAGAAAATCGTACACGTAAGAGAATCAAGAGGAAAGAATCCAGAATCAAGAGAGAGTGCTGCTTTCAAGTGGCTGATGAAACTGGGTAGCCATGAGTTCGTGTTGGGTTGGTTTTGGCATCGTGGATAACTTTAGGGTTTGAGGCTACGGGCGAGGACGCCCGGGCCACGTGGCGCCGGCGTCCTCACCCGCCGCCTTTGACATGAAGTGATGTTGAAGCAAACGTGATATTTCGCATCCACGCTTCCAGACATCCAGATTTTCAAAGTTGTGATCCATGATACTCTGC
>CAYQRP010000439.1:0-1164 GCA_964419815.1 uncultured Luteolibacter sp.
TCCTCGGTGATCTTCACGACCATGCCGCGGGCGTTTCTCTTGAGGTCGAGAAAGAAGACCTTGCGATCGGCTAGGATTTTTTCGGTATGCAATAAGTCGTTGTCCACTTCAGTATGCGGGTCTTTCCGCTGTGGACGAGGTTTCGCAATCCGCCCTGATTGTCAATCGAATTCAAAGCGGTAAAAAAAGGCCTATGCGTGATTTCATTCCTAAGAATCGACCCGCCTTGGTCCTTGCGCCGATGCAGGATGTGACGGATTTGCCCTTCATGCGGGTCATCGCGCGGCGTGGTGCGCCGGATTGGTTTGTGACCGAGTATTTTCGCGTACATCCGGGATCCAAGCTGCATCCGTACATTCGGCGTTCGATTGAGGAGAATGCCACGGGGCGGCCAATCTTTGCGCAGATGATCGGCAGCGATCTTGATAGCCTTGTGCGCACGGCGGGCGAATTGGCGCAGCTGCCGGTGGCGGGCATTGACCTCAATCTCGGATGCCCGGCACCGATCGTGTGCCGCAAGAATGCCGGCGGAGGCCTTTTGCGTGAACCGGCGACGGTCGATGAAATCATCGGCGCTTTACGCGATGCGATTCCTGGGCGATTTACGGTCAAGACTCGCGTCGGTTATGCGAGTGCTGATGAGTTTTCTTCCTTGCTGGAAATTTTTTGCAAGCATCGCATCGATGGGCTCACGATCCATGGTCGTACTGTGCTTGAGCGATATCAAACGCCGGTGCATCCCGATTGTGTGAAAATGGCGGTTGAGTCAATGCATTGTCCGGTGATCGCGAATGGCAATGTTGTCGATGTCGAAACCGGATTGGCTTACCTAGCGCACAGCGGTGCTGCGGGTCTCATGATCGGGCGGGGTGCGATTCGCAATCCGTGGATTTTTTCACAACTTGTTGTGACGCTTGAAGGTGGGCAATCTTTGCAGCCGACGCATCGTGATTTGCTTACTTATGTGCTCGAGCTCTACGACGAGCTTGCCGGCGAATCGCGAAAGTTCATCCCCGGCGCCCATGTCCAGCGGATGAAAAAAACATTGGCTTACATCAGCCATGGGATTGAGGGAGAATTTGAATATCAAATGCGCCGCGCGAAAACGCCGGAGGATTTCCACCAAATCTGTCACGCGCACCTCGACCACGACGCGCCATTGCC
>CAYQRP010000440.1:0-1164 GCA_964419815.1 uncultured Luteolibacter sp.
TGTGGAATTCCTTCGCTTGTTGGAGCGCGTTGCTGCCGGTGGTGGCATCGACGACAAGCAGGGTGAGGTGAGGTGCGCTGTCATCCTGCTTGGCGATGGTGCGTCGGATTTTACCCAGTTCTTCCATCAGGTTGTGCCGTGTGTGAATGCGGCCAGCGGTGTCGCAGATGAGAAATTGGGTGCCGTTGGCGATCGCCTTTTGATGAGCGTTGAAGCAAACCGACGAGGGGTCGGCATTCGGGTTGCCGGCGACCACGGGGATGCCGAGTCGATCGCCCCAGCGTTGGAGTTGCTCGACGGCGGCGGCGCGGAAGGTATCGGCAGCGGCGAGCAGTACCGAGTGTCCGCGCGACTGCAACCAGCGTGCGAGCTTGGCGGATGAGGTGGTTTTGCCGGTGCCGTTCACGCCGACGACAAGGATCACGAAAGGTTTGCCATCGGGTCTCGGTGTCGGCGCGGGAAAATCCTCGGGCAGCATTTTTGCGAGATGCTTGCGGGTCGTCTCGACCACATCGTCGGCAGAAATTTCACGGCCGAGGTCGCGGAGTTCGTCGATGATTTGGGTGCTCGTGTGGATGCCGAGGTCGGCGCTGATCAGATCGGCCTCGAGTTCGTCCCAATCGATTTCCGCGCGGTTGGCGATCTTGTTGAAGAGGGATTTGAAAAAACCTGCCATGTGCTTGCTGGGCGGGAGCTAAGGGCAAATCGGGCGCAGCGGGGAGCACAAAATGAGCGGGAAATTGGCGCGATTGCGGATTTGATCTTTGCGCGGGGCTTGCAATTTCTACTCTTGGCGGGTGCAGAAGATCCGCGTGCTTTCCGACATTCTGGCCAGCCAGGTCGCGGCGGGCGAGGTCGTCGAGCGTCCGGCTTCGGTGGTGAAGGAACTCGTCGAGAACAGCATCGATGCCGGAGCGGGGGAGATCCGCGTGGATATTGATCAGGGTGGGGTGGCGTTGATCCGCGTGACCGATGACGGCTGTGGCATGTCACGCGAGGATGCGATGCTTTCGCTTGAGCGTCATGCGACGAGCAAGCTGCGGACAGTTGGCGATTTGGCGGAGATTCGCACGCTGGGATTTCGCGGTGAGGCGGTGCCGAGCATTGCCAGTGTGTCGCGCTTTCGGATGGTGACGCGCGAGAGGGATGCGGTGGCGGGCACGG
>CAYQRP010000441.1:0-1157 GCA_964419815.1 uncultured Luteolibacter sp.
TGGTTGGTGAAGCTGTTCGACATCACGAAGCTCGGATGTCCGGTCGCGCAACCAAGATTCACCAAGCGCCCTTCTGCGAGCATGTAAAGGCTGTTTCCAGTCGGGAAGGTGTACTTGTCGACCTGCGGCTTGATGTTGGTGCGCACGACGCCTTTGGCTTCGTTCAAGCGATCGATCTGAATCTCGTTGTCGAAGTGACCAATGTTACAAACGATGGCCTGATCCTTCATCTTCTCCATGTGCTCGAGGCGGATGATGTCCTTGTTGCCGGTCGTGGTCACATAAATGTCACCCCAGCCCAACGTGTCTTCAATCGTAAGCACGCGGAATCCTTCCATCGCAGCCTGCAGGGCGCAGATCGGGTCAACCTCGGTCACCACAACTTGCGCACCTTGTCCACGGAGTGCTTGCGCACAACCCTTGCCGACATCGCCGTAACCGCAGACAACACCGACCTTGCCGGAAATCATCACATCGGTCGCACGCTTGATGCCGTCGACCAGCGACTCGCGGCAACCGTAGAGGTTGTCGAACTTCGACTTGGTCACCGAGTCATTCACATTGATCGCCGGTACCAGCAGCGTGCCGGCGTTGGCCATCTGATAGAGACGATGCACACCGGTAGTGGTTTCTTCGGAAACACCCTTCCAGTCGGCAACGATCTTGTGGAAAATACCAGGCTGCTTGCCCTTGATGTCCTTGAGCAGATCCTTGATCACCTGCTCTTCCTGGCTGCCCGAAGGAGTGCTGATCCAGTCGGATCCGTTCTCCATTTCATAGCCCTTGTGAATGAGCAAAGTCGCATCGCCACCGTCATCAACGATCAGCTGCGGACCAAGGCCTTGCGGGTTCACCAGCGCCTGCCAGGTGCACCACCAATATTCTTCAAGAGTCTCACCCTTCCATGCAAACACCGGAATGCCCGCCGCCGCGATCGCCGCCGCCGCATGATCCTGCGTCGAGAAAATGTTGCAGGAAACCCAGCGCACTTCGGCACCGAGATCGACCAGCGTCTCAATGAGAACCGCCGTTTGGATCGTCATGTGCAGCGAACCCATGATGCGCACACCTTGAAGCGGCTTTTCTTTGCCGTACTTCTCGCGCGTCGCCATCAGGCCCGGCATCTCATGCTCGGCAATTTCAATTTCCTTGCGTCC
>CAYQRP010000442.1:0-1156 GCA_964419815.1 uncultured Luteolibacter sp.
AGAGCCCGCAGCCGAAGCACCTGCCGAGACCGCTGCTGCCGCCGAGTAATCAGCGCAAGCGGTAAGGACCAATTCACAAAAATCCGTCTGCATGCAAGTGCAGGCGGATTTTTTGTGGATCGCAGGCGTATGAAGAAGCCTCTTCTTCAAGGGGAGTGCCGGGGTCTCGCCGGCCGTGTCACGCATCTTGCGGGACATTTCTCCAATCCTGGTAGGGCGATGCGGCCCGCAGCGCCGTATCAATTTTTGCTAAAACCACAGGAATTTTTCTCTTTCGCCATGGGGGCTGACATGCGTGTTCTTCTTCTTGCATCTTTGCTCCAGCGTCCTAATGTGCAGTCATGAATCACAGAATCGAAATCAACCCCGAGGTGTGCGGTGGAAAACCTGTCGTTCATGGCACCCGCATCACGGTAGACACTGTTTTAAGTTATCTAAGTGCGGGCGATTCGATTGAGGACGTGCTCGAAGCTCACCCGCGTCTCACAAAGGAGGATGTGCTTTCGTGCATCGATTACGCTCGAAAGATCGCCTCCGCCAGATCTACTATCTTACTCGCCTCGTGATGCACCTGCTGATCGACGAAAACCTTCCTGCTTCGATCGCTAGGATACTTCCCGTCGATTCTTCTCACGCAACTGATGTAGCCGAGAGGCCCTCCGATCATCAGTTATGGCAGCACGCACGTTCTAACGGATGGAATATCCTGACCCGTGACACGGATTTTTTCAATCGTATCATGCTAGAGGGATCGCCACCCAAAGTCATATGGGTAAGGCTGGGCAACATCAGGAAACGCGATTTGGAATTCAAGCTGCTTCACTTGTGGCCAAGCATCGTCAAGCTCCTCGAGGATGCGGATTTGGTAGAGATACATCCGGATTCATTGGAGGCGGTCAGAAAAGCCGAATAGATTTCCGAGCAATTAGAAATCCAGAACCGCCTCTTCATCATTTTGCTTCTTGAATCTTTCACGCTAACCCGACATCCTGGTTGTGATTGTGGCGGTTGCTGTTAGCTTGCTGATCTGTGACGGATGAGACGCATACGGCTGAATCGCCCGGGTCGGCGGTGGTGTTTGAGGCGCGCCAGTTGCGCAAAGTGTATCGGACCGGCGAGCTTGATGTGGTGGCCTTGAATGGAGTGGATCTCGATC
>CAYQRP010000443.1:0-1155 GCA_964419815.1 uncultured Luteolibacter sp.
AAAGGCACCAGCGTCGCTGCGGGGCAAGGCACCGCATTGGTCGTTGCCACTGGCATGAAAACCGAACTCGGCCGCATCGCGGATCTGATCGGACAAGCCGACGCGTGCGAGCGAACACCTCTTCAAGAAAAACTGGAATCACTCGGGCGCATGCTCGTCTGGGTGGCACTTGGCATCGTCGCGCTTTTGTTCCTGCTGGGTTTGCTGCGCGGCACGGGTCTGCTGGAGATGTTCATGACATCGGTCAGCCTTGCCGTGGCTGCCGTGCCGGAAGGTATGCCTGCGGTAGTGACCGTGGCCCTCGCACTCGGCGTCATGCGCATGTCTCGGCACAGGGCACTCGTGCGCAAACTCCCCGCCGTCGAAACGCTTGGCTCCACGAATGTGATCTGCACCGACAAGACCGGCACTCTCACCCTCGGTGAAATGACGGTACGCGAGCTGTTCGTGTCAGGCCAAACTTTTGTCGTCACCGGCGAAGGCTACGGACCGCACGGCGAAATTCTCTTCGAAGGCGAGACCACCGGATCAGAACACGCAGAACCCTTGCTGGAATTGGCTACGACGCTCCTCGCATGCAACAACGCCGAACTCATTTTCGAAGAAGGCACTTGGAAAGTCATCGGCGATCCGACTGAAGGCGCAACACGCGTGGTCGGACACAAGGCCGGCGGAAGCGCTACGGAAATCGAACGCGAACTGCCTCGCCGCCACGAAATACCCTTCGATTCCGAACGCAAGCGCCGCACGATTGTTCGTCGGATGCCAAATGGAAGGCTCCGCGCGTTTGTCAACGGCGCGCCCGATGTGCTCTTGCAACATTGCACGAAAATTTACACCGAAGCCGGCGTCATCCCTCTCGATGAAGCTCAGCTCCGCACCGTTGAAGGACAAAACGAAGCCATGGCCGTTCGAGCCTTGCGAGTGCTTGGCGCGGCGTATTGCGATTTGCCGCAAGGCACCGAAGTGCACGAAATCACCGAAAATTTTGAGCGCGATCTTGTCTTTGTCGGACTTGCCGGAATGTACGATCCGCCACGACCTGAAGCCAAGGAGTCGGTCGCGCGATGCCGCGATGCCGGCATTCGTGTGGTCATGATCACCGGCGATCATCCGCACACGGCACTCGCCATCGCCCGCGAACTTGGCATCGCC
>CAYQRP010000444.1:0-1153 GCA_964419815.1 uncultured Luteolibacter sp.
GATGCGCAAGGGCGCTTGGTCAGGTCGGCCCATGAGCTCAGGGCTGGTGATGTCCTGCGCACGAGGTTTGCCGATGGCGAGACTCGCAGTCAGGTGCTTGATGAATGAGTCACTCTATCTGAAATGGTTTTTTGCGCCGAAATTTTCTCCCCATCCTCACGAATTGTCGGCATGGATGGGTCATGGCAGATTTGCAAGAGCTGGTGGATTTTCTCGACCGCGAGTTGAGGGTGTCGGAGATCGCCGATTATGCGGGCGCGATGAATGGCTTGCAGTTGGCGAATGAGGGCAGGGTCGATCGCGTGGTGGCGGCGGTGGATGCGTCTTTGCCGGTGATCGAGGCCGTGGCGGCGGGTGGTCCCGGGCTCTTGGTTGTTCATCACGGCATGTTTTGGCAGGGCGCACAGGCGGTCACCGGCGCATTTTACCGCAAATTGCGTGTGGCGATGGATGCGGGGCTGGCGATTTATTCGAGTCATTTGCCCCTCGATGTGCATCCCGAATGGGGCAACAACGCCCTGCTGGCGGAGGCGCTTGGGCTCCTGAATCCGCAGCCTGATATCGAAATCAAGGGTTTTCGGGTCGGGCTGACAGGTCATTGGCAGGGCAGTCGGCAGGAGCTAATGGCCCGGCTTGAGCAGGTTCTCGGCTGCCGGGTCCACCTTTGTCCTGCCGGGCCCGAGCAAATTTCGCGGATCGCCATCATCACCGGTGGGGCCGGCAGCGAAATTGCGAAAATTGCCGAAATGGGCGTCGACGCCTTCATCACGGGCGAGGGTCCGCATTGGAGCTACTGTCTGGCCGAGGAGCTCGGGGTAAATCTTTTCTATGGTGGGCATTATGCCACCGAAACCTTTGGAGTTCAACGAGTTGCGAAATTGATCGGCGAGCGCTTCGGGTTGCCTTGGAGTTTTCATGATCATCCGACGGGCCTGTAGGATGTGGGAATTTTTTCTCTTTGGGGTTGTCCAGGCTGGAGTGGGTTGGGCCGAAATACTTAAGATTTTCGAAATAGTCGTTCAAATGGGTAAAAACCTGCTTGATTTGAAGCCTAATTTCGGGCTAAATTCTGTTCGCAAGCGGGCATAGCTTAGTGGTAAAGCGCTATCCTTCCAAGTTAGACATGCGGGTTCGATTCCCGCTGCCCGCTCCA
>CAYQRP010000445.1:0-1146 GCA_964419815.1 uncultured Luteolibacter sp.
GGAACGATCGGCACCTCGGCGCGCTTGCGTGCTGTGCGGGGGAAATGCATATGAATCAGCCGTTGATGGAATCGCCGCGGCAGGCATCCGTGAGATCGGCCAACAGCGACTCAAGCCTCACGGTGAGGAGTTCGATGCGGCGCGTGAAGTAACCATGCGCAATCACGCAAGGCACGGCGATCGCCAGACCGAAGATCGTGGTGTTGAGCGCCTCGGCAATGCCGCGCGCGATGGCAAGATGATCAGCCGCGTCGCTGAGACCTTGGAAAATCGTCACGAGTCCCGATGCCGTTCCGAGCAAGCCCAGCAGAGGCGCGACGGTGATGACGATGTCGAGCACACCGATGCCCGCGTGCAGACGCGCGCCCTCCACGCGTGCGGCGGCTTCGACCGCAGACGCGATATCGTTTTGCGCTTTGCCACGATGACGAATCGCCGTGGCGGCCAAACGCGCCAGCGCACTGGCACCAATTTCCACTTCCTTGATCAAGCCGGCCTCGCCACCGCTCGCTGCAAGCTCGGGAAATTTGATCAGTTGTTTTTCCAAGCCCGTCGGAATCACACGCGACGGCGAGAGCGAGAGAAATTTGTAAACCATCGCCGCAATGCCGACGACCGATGTGACGCCAAGCGGGATCATGAAAATGCCTCCCTTTTCAAGGAAGCCCCAAGCGGCTTGCACGATGCCGGGCGTCGCACCGGCGCTGGTTTGCATCAGGGTCTCAAACATAAGTCGTGTCGGTTTTCAGAAAATTTTCAGAAATAAAATCGGAACATCAGCTCCAAGGGTTCGTCGTCGTAGTCCTTGCGCAAGGCATTTGGCATCGGCGGAATTGCAGCCTTGCGAATGGCGTTCAAGGTGAATCCCTTTTGAACCTCGCCCGTCTCCATGTCACCCACGAATTGCACCGACCTCACCTTGCCGCTTGTTTCCACAAAAAACCTCACGGTCAAAAATCCAGGCGTGATGAAATCCCGATGCCGCACGCAGTTGCGCTGCCACTCGATCTCCACCGCGCGGCTGATCGTGGCCTGATACCTGCCCAGCGGTGTATCGGCGACCTCAAGCGCGCTCGGCCCGCTGCGCGAAATCGAACCAACCATCGCGGTCTTGCGCTGATTGCCGCGAAATTCTTTGTCCTTTTT
>CAYQRP010000446.1:0-1143 GCA_964419815.1 uncultured Luteolibacter sp.
GAGATCAAAAATCCATCGCCCTTCTGCGGACGCGGCAACACATCGAAATTCTCGATCTTCAGCGCGGCGGCCAGGCGGCGGGCGAGGAACATCTCCTCGTTCGTCATGCGCGCGGAGGCAATCAGAGCCGTCTTGGCCGGATCGCGCCCCTGGAGTTGCTGCGCGGCGGCGGCGATGGCGCGGGGCCATTTCGCAGGCACTTCCTCGCCTTTCACCACGGGAGACACGAGGCGGTCGTCGCTGTGGAGATAGTGGAAATTCATGCGATGGCTGTCGGGCATCCAGCACGAATTCACCTCGTCATTCTCGCGCGGCGTGATGCGGTAAACGATGTTCTCGCGGCTGCCGATGATGATGTTGCAGCCCGTGCCGCAGGAGACATCGATGCTCTTGGTTTCCTTCAAAAACCAGACGCGCATCTTGAATCGAAAATCTTTGCTCGTCAGCGCGCCGACCGGGCAGATGTCCACCGTGTTGAGCGAGTAATTATTGTCGAGCCGCTTGCCGGGGTGAACCGAAAGCGTCGTGTGGCTGCCGCGATTCAGGAAGCCCAGCACATCGTCGTGCGCCACCTCTTGCATGAACCGGATGCAGCGCGAGCACATGATGCAGCGCTCGTCGTCGAGCACGATCCGCTCGCCGATATCCACGCGCTTGGGCTTTTTCACCTTCTCCTCGCGGAAGCGCGACTCGCCCTTGCCGTATTCGACCGAAAATTCCTGCAACCGGCACTCGCCCGCCTGATCACAAATCGGGCAATCGAGCGGGTGGTTGATCAGCAAAAATTCCATCACGCCCTTGCGGCACTCTTCCACGAGCGGCGACGAGGTGCGCACGCCCATTCCCTCGGCGACCTCGGCGGCGCAGGAGATTTCCGGCTTCGGGCCCCAGGCGATCTCGGGGCGGCCATCGGCACCGAGCACCGGCTGGCGGTCCGGCGTCATCTTCGGGCGGCCGGTCTCGACGAGACACATACGGCAATTTCCCGGTGTGCTGAGTTTTGGATGGTAGCAATAGTGCGGGATGAATTTCCCGCTCTTCATGCAGGCCTCGATCACGCGCGTGCCCTTGGGGAATTGCTTCCATTCCCCGTCGATCTGCACATTGACCATCGCCACTGGAGTTGCCGTTTCGCTCATGTTG
>CAYQRP010000447.1:0-1143 GCA_964419815.1 uncultured Luteolibacter sp.
AACCCAAAGCTGCGTGAACTAGCCCGTTGCTAACTCAACCCACGCCCGCCCGGTCCACAGATCGCGCGGGCGTTTTCCTTTCCACCTAAAAACAACAAACCAACCAACATTATGAATTCAAACAACACATCCACTCCACTCCTCGATGCCGTGTGCCGCAGAGGAGTTCTCGTTGCAACGTCCGTCCGGTACTGGCGCGGTTGCAAGAAACTCAGCCCCGAAGACCTCGGGCTTGATCCAGCACATGTATCCGACCGGCTTATTCAACTCGGCCACAAACGCCTCATTCCACGCGATGCTTTACAGGCATTCGCCCTGATCGAGTCCCGGGTGCAGGCCACTGTCGAAAGCTCCAGCTTCCCTTTCCTAGGTGGCATTGGACGCTTCGTTCCAAATCCGCGCCTCGGTGAGCTGACCGACCGTCTCGAAAAACTCCGCGATGAGTTCCGCGACGCCACGCTCGACTTTGTTGCTGGCTACGGCCCGTTGCGTGAAACCGCATTGGCCGAATGGCGTGAGGCAGCGCAACACCTCAACGGTAGTGCCGAACGCCTCATCGCCACCATCGAGCAATCGTTTCCGCCCGCTGGAGAAATCGCTAAACGCTTTGCTTTCGAGACGCGGCTATTTCAGATCGCCGCGCCCGACAGCATCCGCTTGGAGGTTGTCGAAGGCTTAGCGCAACTCGAAGCTGCCGAAGATCGTCGCCGCATAGCCGATGATGCCACTCGCCACATGCAGACCGAGCTCGAAGCGTTCATCCGTGAGAGCGTCGCTTCATTGCGCGATGAAACCGCACGTCTCGCCACCGAGGTTTTGGCCACCATCGACAGTTCCGAAAACGGCGTCCACCAGCGCACGCTCAATCGGCTCACCACGTTCATCGACAACTTTCGTTCGTTGAACTTTGCGGGCGACCAGCAGCTTGAGCAAACCCTTGAACGCTTCCGTCGCGACCTTCTCAACCGCACGGCCGAGGAATACCGCAACCAACCCGGAGCGATGGCCTCGCTTACCGAAGGCCTGAGTCGCCTGCGTGAAAACGCAGTGCAACTCACCCGCCAAGATGCGCGCGACATCGTTAGTCGCTTTGGCCAACAAGGCACGCGCCGTCTCGCAGCGGTCAGTTGATACCTAATTGAT
>CAYQRP010000448.1:0-1139 GCA_964419815.1 uncultured Luteolibacter sp.
AGGTAGCGGGATTCCGGGTAATTCGACAGTGTCGGGTGGTCGGCACCGGCGCCCGTGCGCTGGATGATTTGGAGTCGTCGGTTGGTCCGGTGGGCGGCGGCGATGACGGTGCGTTCGAAGTCGTCGGCGCCGAGTTGGCCCGAGCAGGAGCAGGTGACGAAGATGCCGCCGGGCTTGACGAGTTGCAGGGCGAGCTTGTTGAGATCGGCGTATTTCGCGATGCCGGTTTCGTCCTCGCGGCCGTGGATGAATTTTGGCGGATCGGCGATGACAAGATCCCAAGTGCGTCCGTTTTCGATCATGGTGCGGATCCAAGTGAAGGCGTCGGCGTGGGTGAACTTGACGCGTGCCGAGTTGAGATTGGCGTTGCGCTTGGCCATTTCGATGGCGGTTTCGTCGAGGTCGACAGCGGTCACTTCGGTGGCTCCGGCGAGTGCGGCGGAGATGGAGAAGCCGCCCGTGTAGCAGCAGAGGTCGAGCACCGAACGGTTCTTGGCGTAGGACGCGAAAAGTTTGCGGTTATCGCGTTGATCGCAGAAGAAGCCGGTTTTGTGGCCGGTGCTGAAATCAATTTCGTAGCGAATGCCGTGTTCGCGGATTTTCACCGAGCGGACATTGTCGGAGCTCGCGCCGCCGCTGCGAGGAATGCCTTCGATGCGGGCGAGTTCCGAGTCGATGCCGATGACCACGCGTTGCGTGTCGAGGCATTCGTGGAGAATCGGGATCCAGCGCTGAAGGCGCTGCCATGCGGCGAGGTTGGTGATTTCCACCGAGAGGACATCGGCGAACTTGTCGGCGACGATGCCCGGCATGAAATCCGCATCGCCATGAATCGCGCGGTAAGCTTCGCTTGTCTCGTCGAGCGCGAGCATTTCTCGGCGCATTGAAACTGCGCGGCGGATTGCATTGTCGAAAAACGACTCGTCGATTTCCTCGCTCGAGTGGCTGACGATGCGCAAAGGCATGCGCGACTTCGGATTCCATAGGCCCCAGCCGAAAGCGGCTCCGTCCTTGTCGAGCACTTGCACGAGGTCGCCCGGCTTTGCGTCGCGCGATGCCTCGCCGATCATCTTTGGCCAGATCGACGGATGATAGGTGATGTTTTTGATTTGGACGGTCGGCATGCGGGCAATAGGCCT
>CAYQRP010000449.1:0-1131 GCA_964419815.1 uncultured Luteolibacter sp.
GAAGCAATGAGAAGCACTAAATCTTAAGCATGAAATTCGAAACGAAGAGTATGAAGAAGTGGCTTTTTCTCAGGCTTCTTCTGTTTCGAATTTAGAATTTAAAATTTAGGATTTTTACCACTCGGGTACGCTGCCGCCCGTGGTCGATTCCTACGTGATCGCGTAGGAAAACCTTCGGGTGAATGATTTTGAGTAAGGATGGGTTTGCAGGCTTTTCCCTAGGTGCTGGGGAGGGGCTTGCGTGGGAGGAGAATCGAGAAAAGGTCGACATCGATGGCCTGTGCTTGGCCGAGGAAATCGAGGAGAATCTTGACGCGTTCGGCGGCGGGGGCGACCGAGACGATCGTGCCGCGCATGCCTTGGAGCGGGCCGTGGGCGACTTCAACTTCCTCGCCGATTTGGAGGATCGGGCTGACAGAGACCGTTTCGGGGTCGTCCTGCGAGCGCTTGCGGACATCCTCGCGGAGGTTTTCCACGAAGGATTCGGGCACGCTCGGGATCTCGGTGCCGAAACGGACAAGGCCGCGCACTCCCTGGCAAAAGGTCACGGCGCGTTCCATTTCCGCGAGCTTGAATTTTGCCAAAAGATAGCCGGGAAAGAGGGGTTCGATCCACCAAACCTTGCCGCGCCGAGTGGCTTTGCGGTAGCGCAGGCGGGGGCAGAACACCTCGATGCCTTCGAGTTCCTTGAGGTGTTCGGCGGCGATGTGTTCGCGTTTGGTTTGGGTGCGAACGCAAAACCAGGCGGGCATGTCTTGGGGGGAGGGAGTCATTGGCCGAGGATGCGTTGAATGATGGGAAGAACACGGCCGCTGTTGCGGATCCAGTGGTCGAGACGGTCGGTGCGCTCGAGGAGGAACTTGCGGCGTTTGGGGTCGCTTTCCTCGTGGGCGAGCTCGCCAAGGCGCTTGATTTTGTGGCGCCCGCTGTCGAGGTGGGGGCGGATTTGTTCGCGGATGAAACCACCGACGAGGCGTTTGAGTTCTATGGCGGGTTCAAAGTAAGTGCGTCTTTCGGCGCTGCCGTTGCCGTTGCCATTGCCCTTGGTTTCGCGGACTGCGCCGAGGCCTTTGAGCGTGCGAAGGCCTTGGCTGGCAGAGCCTTTGCTGATTTTCAGGCGTTTTACCAAGT
>CAYQRP010000450.1:0-1131 GCA_964419815.1 uncultured Luteolibacter sp.
TTCGCATTTTATGTGGTCTTGGCAGGACTTTCGACCCTTTCCAGTTCCAAGGCGCATGCCGAATATCTCGATGGACTTTACGATGCTGAAGTAGAGCTTGGCTCACCGATTTTCGAGTATGATTCAGATCGGTCATTCAACGGGGACGGATATTCCTTTTCGGTTTACGAGTTGCCTGCGAAGATTCGGAAGCGTTTCGAGTCGGTGGATGACCGTCTTCTGACGGAATATCCAAAGCATCCAAGCTACCGGAACCACTGGCAGTTCGAGCCCTGGCGTGAAGCACCGTTTGATGACAAGTTTAAGGAGTATTTGGACTTCGCCCTAAGCAGCTACGATGCAGGCAACGATTCTGAGCTTACGAAGCATTTCGGGGCTATTCGCTCGGCGTTGCAACGGAAGGGCACTTTCTACGCATTTTTCTACAATCGCCCATCAAGCTACGTTGGCGATGTTGACTTCTTCATCGTTGATCTCAGTGAGGGACGTCTCTATTCTATCAACCACAATACATGAATACCAAGGCGAACAAGACGTCACTCCTAACGCCTGACCCGCCGCCAGTTCCAGCCACCATGACCGCTACGACCTCAACCCCGTGTTCCACCCTCGCCCCCGGTCAGGCGTAGGAGGACTCGACGTTCGCTATTAAAAAATTAAGATGAATCTTGAAGGGGAATATGCAGTCGATAAATCGCAGCGAGCGCATCGAATCGCTTCTGGAATCGTCTTTGCCGCCTGGATTGGTCTAGCGTTTTACACGCGCGGAATGGGCCAGGCATTCAAGACTGCTGCATACTATTTATTGCCGATGAGTTGCATATGGTTCTCCGATGCGATGGCGGGATATACAGGAGTCTTTTTGGGCAGGGGACGGGTCATCGATGAACGATCACATCCTACACTCCTACGTTGGGGCGGATGGTTTCTACTCTTGTTTGTGCCTCTGTTACTGCTCGCTCTTTTTGCACTCAACAAGTAAACCAAGAAGGCGAACATGTCATGGATGTCAAACGCTCAAAAGCTTTTCAAATTCATTTTATGCTCACCGCATTGACGCGGTGACATCACATCATACGTTCGCTCAAGAAAATGAGTTCATGCGCCCACGCAATCCTTGCACTCACGGCG
>CAYQRP010000451.1:0-1131 GCA_964419815.1 uncultured Luteolibacter sp.
AAGCCTACGGACGCAAAGCCGGATACACCTATGGTGCTCTCGACGGCTCGCAACGCGCACTCCGCCGCCTCGGTTACGGATTCTACGAACTCTTCACCTTCACCTGCCCGACCTATCGCGGCACCTTCAAGCCACCCTACGAGCGCTGCGGTGAAGACAATCGCATCGAAATGAACGTGCACGACGGCCTCTCGGAATTCCCGCCCGAACTCGGCTTCGAAACCTACTTCGACCACTCCAGAACCCAGAAGTACTGAGCCGGTCACAAGCCCATCTCAAAACCCGCCCTCGGCCCACCCGACGGCGGGTTTTTTGTTGGGCAAAGATGCAAGACTTCAAGAATGCAACGGGAGCTTCAGCGACCCGAAGTAGAAGCGAAGCCAGATTGGCATGGCCGCAACGAAGTGAAGGCAATCGAGATTCAAGATAGGAAGCCGCCTCTTCATTTTCTTCCACTTCAATGTTCGATGATCGCCCCCCTAACTCCGCACTCTCTTTCCATCCCTATCACCAAAGCGTTTTTTCCATTCGGGCACTTTGGGTTTGAAGGTGGATTTCGGCAGTTCGTCGTCAAACTCCGATCGCTGATCGATTCCTGCCAACAGCGCGGCGATTTCCTTCGCTTCTTCAAGCAACTCGATCATGCGCTCGGCAGATAGCCCCGGTTCCTTGAGCGCCGATTTGATCGCCGCATCGCGTCGCTGCAAAACCAAACCCGAAAGCTGCGCCAACGAAACCTCCGCCGCTTGCATGCCATCGTCCGCCGCACCACCCGTCGTGACATCCGCGCTCAAAGCCATGCGATCGGCTTCGGGCAAACGACTCAAAAACGCATTCACCGCCGCACTCGATGCCGGATCCGGCGCAGCCGCCAAAATTGCTTCCAGCAAAGGCACGCCCTCGACCCAGCGCGTCGCTTCATGGATCGTTTCAAATTGCTCACCAAGAAAATGCTGCGCAGGAGCAGAGGTCAGCGCGAGCTGGCACAAAAACGCCACGGTTCGATGCAACGGCGTCGGTTCGATCGGCGCGACGACCTCATCATCCGCTGAGACGGGTTCCTGATAGCCGCGCGTCGGCTTCGACTTGGCCATGATTTTTGCAATGGCCTGACGCAACACGGTCGACGAT
>CAYQRP010000452.1:0-1124 GCA_964419815.1 uncultured Luteolibacter sp.
CCGATCGGGTGTTTGTGCACCACGATCGACGTTCTGTCTCTCGGCCGCCCTCCGTCGTGGCGGCCCGCGAAGCTATCTTCCCCACCCCCCACCCGTCAATACCTTTCTGAAAAAAATTTTCGCGCCGCCAGAAAGCGGGATTTCAAGCCATTCCCACTCAATTGCACGCTGGTTCCATGCGAATATCTCACCTAGGTTCTTTGCATGATCGCCCAACGCAAGGTCCGCTATCCGGTGTCCGACGAGTTGCGGGGATATTTGCAGCAATTCGATCGTCAGCGCGAGATACCAATCCTTTACGATGATCTCACGCGCTTCAGCGGAGCGGTGCCTTATGAGGATCCGCGCGGGCGCGAAACGCTGTGGCTCACGGTGATGTATCCGCAGGAAGTTTTTGCAGAACTGCGGCCGCGGCTAATCGCGATCTACACGGAGTTGAAACTCGGGCGCCATGCGGAGCAGCACGGGCACTTGGTGGTCGATCGGATTGATTATGGCGACTTCGGAAACTCTAGACCATTTCGCATTCGCGTCACCAATCTCTTCAATGACAACTCGGACTACTTCTACGTCAAACACGCCGATGCCTCACGCATCTACGGTCTCGAACTCGAGCATGTGCTTTCGCCCAACCGCATCAACTATCTGGTGAACGGCAACACGCTTATCGAAGAGCACATTGCCGGCGTGCCTGGCGACACGTTCATACGCGAATACCTCAACCAACCCGGCCTGAACAAGGTACGCATCGCCAAGGAGTTCACCAAATTCAACGAACGCACCTTCATCCGCCTGTTGGGTGACATGCGCAGCGTCAACTACGTCGTCGACATCACGCCCGACTTCGAGGAGGTGCAGTACCGCGTACGGGCGATCGACTTCGACCAGCAATCCTACGAGGGTAGCGGCAGCACCTACCTTGCATTTCGCTACCGCTCAAATCGAGAGGTGACGCGGCTGGCGTTTGAAGTGTTGAACCGCAAAACAATCGATCAGTATGTGGCCGAGGAGCATTCGCAAATGGCGCGGCGCGCCAAAGTTGAAAGCGTGAGACTGCGGGTATTGCTTGGCATCATGAGTCGCGAAGAGCTTGCGCCGCGCGAGCATGTCGGCACGCTCGCGGC
>CAYQRP010000453.1:0-1123 GCA_964419815.1 uncultured Luteolibacter sp.
ATCGAGCATCCAAGAGCTCAGCCTTCGCGCCATGCCAGGCGCATAAATCGAGCCCTTTGATCCTAATCCGTTGAACATCCAGCCTCCCGCGGGCATCGGGCCGATCAAGGGCTCGCTGCGTCTGAGAATCGGACGCACCCCCGCCTCATGCGCGATAACCTCAAAATTCGCTCCACCCAAGTTCATCGCGATTCGCCGCAAGCGCTCCAAACCGCTCTCGCTTGGCTGCATATCGAGCCGTTCCCATTCATAGGTCGAGCCCAGCTTGAAGCACCCATCGCCGATAGGCACCAGCCAGCCTCCCGCGCCGACGCGAATCCGCGATTCATCCCACCCCGCGCGCACGGTTAGAATTTCGCCCTTCGCACAGCGCGCCTCACCATATCCGCCATTTACCAAACCCGCCGCACCATCACACCACACCCGCGCCTTTTCATCGCGATCAAATGCAACTTCAGCCTGATGATAAATCCCCTCCGCTCGAAAAAATTCCCGCGAACGATCGACAAACATTTTCACATCGAAGCGACCCCCGCCCCTGATTTCATATCCTCCTACCCACCCATCCACTTCATCCGGCACCAACTCTCTGTCGATCCATACGGCCACATCCCCACGCGCCGCCTTCACCTGCATCTTCGCCCACTCATCCTCGTTTCCAGCCAAACGCAAAATCGGCATCGGATGCCACAATGCCACTCCAAGTTTTTTTTCTATCGATCGGTAAAACTCCACCGCCTCCGGCAAAAATTCGTCGATCATCGAACTGGGCTCGAAGTTTTTTCCAGTCACCGGATTCACCAATCCCGCAGCGACCCGCGACGCGGCAATGCCTGCCTCACGATCGACGATTCGAAAATTCACCCCACGCCGCCACAGCTCCCACGCAAGGCAAGTGCCGGCCAAACCTTGTCCGACAATCGTCAACCCACTGCCGTTGTCACTTACTTCGGACACAAGGCGTCATTCGGATCATTCCACGACGGATCGTAACCCTTGGCATAGTTGAACAAATGCCGGTGAAGATACGGCACGAAATCCGCACGCTTAGCCGCAGGCAAACTTTTGAAAATCGCATCATTCACCGCACGCGTCACCTTCTGCATCAAATGCAAGGTCAGCT
>CAYQRP010000454.1:0-1123 GCA_964419815.1 uncultured Luteolibacter sp.
CCTCCCCTAATCACCAATCTCCAATAACCCATCACTTTTCCCCTCACCCCACCGGTGCCTTCGTCTGGCCGGCGCCTCTCACCCGATATTGATAACTCGTGAGTTCGCGCAGGCCCATGGGGCCGCGGGCGTGGAGTTTGTCGGTGGAGATGCCGATCTCGGCGCCGAAGCCGAATTCGCCGCCGTCGGCGAAGCGGTTGGAGACATTGTGGAAAACGCAGGCGGAGTCGACCGAGCGCAGGAAGCGTTCGGCGGCGGCTTGGTCTTCGGTGACGATGGTGTCGGTGTGATGCGAGCCGTGGGTGTTGATGTGATCGATGGCTTCATCGATCGAGCTCACGACTTTGATCGAAAGAATGAGGTCGAGGTACTCCGTGTCCCAGTCGGCATCGGTGGCGGGGATGCAATCAGTGAGAATCGCGCAGGTTTTTTCGCAGCCGCGCAGTTCGACATGTTTCGCACGCAGTGCGGCGGCGACCATTGGAAAAAATTCGGCGGCCACCGCTTCGTGGACGAGCAAGGTTTCGAGCGCGTTGCAAACGCCGCACTTTTGGGTCTTGGCATCGACGGTGAGTTTCACCGCCATGTCGAGATTGGCGGCCTGATCGACAAACAGGTGGCAGATGCCGTCGTAGTGTTTGATCACCGGCATGCGCGCGAGCGAGACGACGGTTTCGATGAGGCCTTTGCCGCCGCGCGGGATGATCAGGTCGAGCCACTTGTCCATTTGCGCGAGAGCGGCGACGCTTTCGCGATCGGTGAATGGGATGAGTTGGATCGCGTGCTCGGGCGCGCCGGCTGAAGCAAGTGCAGCGGCGATCGCGCGGTTCGAATGAATCGCTTCGCTGCCACCGCGAAGGATCGTGGCGTTACCGGTCTTGAAACAAAGCGCGGCCGCGTCGGCAGTGACATTCGGGCGGCTTTCGTAAATGATGCCGATGGTGCCGATCGGCACGCGCACTTGCTCGATGCGAATGCCGTTCGGGCGCTCCCAGGCATCCATCACTTGGCCGACCGGATCCGGCAGCGTGGCGACTTGATCGATGCCGGCAGCCATCGCTTCGATGCGCGCCTCATCGAGTCGCAAGCGATCGAGCATCGCGGCAGAAAGGCCTTTTTCCAC
>CAYQRP010000455.1:0-1121 GCA_964419815.1 uncultured Luteolibacter sp.
GCGATCCGCATCAAGGGCTACTGGCGCGACAACCCCAAGAGCCAAAATGTGGTCTCCGAGTTGCTGAAAAATCTCCGCGAAAAATCCACCAGCTTCCGCTTCGCCACCAAGAATCCCAAGGACCCCAAGGGTGCCGATATCGTGCTCAGCGATGAGCAGATTCTCGCCATCACGGTCCAAGGTCCATCGGAGGACCTGGGTCTGCCATTCCAAATCACCCTGCCCTTGGCTCGCGAGATCGCCATCAAGTGAGCCAACCCAGCATTTCCACCGACTAGACCATGAATTGGATCAAGGATCACACATTTCCCATCGCGCTCGGCGGCACCACGCTCGTCGCCGCGGGCGCCTTGTTGTTTGTCGCATTCAAGCAAGGCTCGAAATACGATCAGGCCAAGGCGGATTTCGACGCAGCCGCTTCAGAAGCCAGCTCCTTCGAATCCCTTGCGCTCTACCCGCAGGCCGAGAACCGCGACGGCAAACAGAAGGCTCTCGATGAGTATCGGAAATCGGTCGAAGGCCTGCAGGAGGCCTTTGCGAAATTTGCCCCGGCTGAAATTCAAAACATTTCGCCGCAGGATTTCACCAACCGTCTGGTTGCGGTCAATGACGAGCTGAAGACGGCTTTTGAAAAAACCGGGACCAAGCTTCCCGAGTCGTTTTTCAGCGGCTTTGAGAGTTATAGAAACTCCCTCGCACGCGGCACGGCCACAGGCATGCTCAATTACCAGCTCGACGCGGCAAGATCGGTGTTGATGGCGCTCGCTGCCGCCGGTCCATCAGAACTAAAAAATCTTCATCGTCCGCCACTGGACGAGGAAGAGGGTAAGGAATTCAAGCGTGCGGACAATCAAGTTGCGCGCGCCCTGCCGATCGAAGTCACATTCCGCGCGAGCGAAAAATCCGTCCGCTCATTTTTCACCGCGTTGTCGAAGCTCGACAAGCACTATGCGGTCGTCCGCTCGATTCGCGTTTCCAACGCCAAAAAAGACCCGCCGCGCACCAGCGATGCCAAGTTTGAAAATCCCGCTGATGCAGCATCACAGGCGGCCCCTGCCGACGGGGCGGCCGACCTCTTGGCTCAATTGACGGAAGCCCAGCCCGCTACCGAGGCCGAGGCC
>CAYQRP010000456.1:0-1113 GCA_964419815.1 uncultured Luteolibacter sp.
CTGCGCTTGCCCGGGCTCATCGATGAGCTTGACGGCCACATATTGCAGGAAATTCCTGAGTCTCTCGGTGCTCGGTTCCATGCCGCCTAACATGCACGCCATCGGGCCCGACGCAAGCCCGCGTTGCGATGGCGCGCAATCATCGGAAATCAAAGCTCCACGCTTGCCAGCCGCCGCAGCGCTCTCCATCTTCCCGCGCATGTCACGCAAGCACCGCATCACCATTCTCGCAGGGGACGGCATCGGCCCGGAAGTCATGAAAGGAGCCATCCGCATCCTCGATGCCGCCGAAGCAAAATTCGGTTTCACGGTCGAGCGCAGCGAACACCTTGTCGGCGGTGCGGCGATCGATGCCACCGGTCACCCGTTGCCACCCGAAACGCTGAAGGCCTGCGAACAGGCGAATGCCATCCTCTTCGGGTCGGTCGGCGGACCGAAATGGGAAAAGCTCCCGCCCGACATCCAACCCGAACGCGGCGCCCTCCTCCCACTGCGCAAGCACTTCGGCCTCTTCGCCAACCTCCGCCCTGGCGTGTGCCTCCCCGCCCTCACTCACGCCTCACCCGTGAAGCAGGAACTCATCGCCGATGGCTTCGATGTCCTCTGCGTGCGCGAACTCACCGGCGGCATCTATTTCGGCTCGCCGAAAGGACGCCACGAGGAAAACGGCGAACCGGTCGCACTCGACACGATGATCTACAAAAAAAGCGAGATCGAGCGCATTGCCCGCGTCGCATTCACCGCCGCGATGGGACGCAAGAAACAACTGCTCTCGGTCGACAAATCCAATGTGCTCGCCTCATCGGTGCTGTGGCGCGAGACGGTGATCGAAATTTCCCGCGAGTTTCCCGAAGTGGAACTTTCGCACATGTATGTCGACAACGCCGCCATGCAGTTGATCCGCCGCCCGGGATCCTTCGATGTGCTGGTCACCGAAAACCTCTTCGGCGACATCCTCTCGGATGAAATGGCGATGATCTCCGGCTCGCTCGGCATGCTGCCTTCCGCCTCACTTGGACGCCAAGGCGACAACGGACTCTACTTCGGCATGTACGAACCCTCCGGCGGATCTGCTCCCGACATCGCCGGACAAGGCATCGCCAACCCGATCGC
>CAYQRP010000457.1:0-1113 GCA_964419815.1 uncultured Luteolibacter sp.
TATCCGCTTGGGTGAAGCTGTGTGGCGGGGTGGCGGTGGCGAGGGAGCGGAGATACATTTATCGAATGAGGCTGAGAATAGGCTTGAGCGGGGCGTGTTTGAGAAGCGGTCGTGCGAGCGTGTGAAACAGCAATGGGTGGATGAGATTTGCGGACTTGAGGCGTTTTTCAAAGCGGGCACGAAGTTGCTTCGCGATCAGCGCGCATGCCTCGTCCCATGACATTTCCCCACTCGCGTAGGCGATGAGATGAGGCAGTGCGGTCTCGGCGGATTGAAAGGCCATGGTCATGCCGTTGCCAGTGAACGGCGGGATGATCGCGTGTGAATCGCCGAGTGAGAGCATTCCAGGGGTTGTTGCTTGAAGGCCGAGCGCAAAGCCTGCGACGGCGGTGAACGATCCTTCGCGCCACTCGGCTGTCGAGATGCGTCGGGCGAGTTCCGTATTGCCGTTTTTTGACAAGTAGGCAGGCAGCAGTTCTTCGTGCCGTGCATCGATGTCGCGGTGCATGTGAAACAAGCCGCAGACATTGAACCAGCCGTCCTCGACAGAAGTGACGCCTAGGTATCCAAGTGGGCCGCTGTGCATTTCGAGCTGCGCCTTGGGGTTGATGCCGCGAACATGCGCCTTGAGGCCAATCCACTTGCCCTTTGCGGGTTTGCGTCCCGCGGTCCAGACTTCGCCGGGCGCGTTGGGGATCATTTGGCGTCGTGATTTGGTTTGTAAATTTACGCCGAGCGCAGTGGCTGATTTCTGGAGTCGGTCATCCAACAGGTGTCGTGAGATCGCGAGTGCGGGTTCGGGCAGGAGGTTGTCGCGCAGGTGATCATTTCCAGAAAACCAAGCGACGCTAAGGTGGCGTTTTGCATCCACGAAGGCATCGGCGACTCCGAGCGTCTCCAATGTTTCGTGCGAGACGCCGGAAATGAATTCGCCGCAGACACGGTGGCGCGGGTAGGTGCCCGCCTCATGGAGCACAACATCCACGCCGTTTTTCCGCAGGGCGATGGCAAGGGAAAGACCGGTAAGTCCGCCTCCGTTGATGGTGATCGTTTCGCTCAAACGCGTGACGCTAACACACGAATCGCTCCCCGCCAGTCCGTCATTTCGCGAAA
>CAYQRP010000458.1:0-1107 GCA_964419815.1 uncultured Luteolibacter sp.
AGACCAGAGGGAACATCCCATGCGGCGGGTCTTCGAGAATCGCCCGACCTGATTCAAGGCGGGAAACCAAACATCACATGATCAACGAACTCATCAACGACATGGTGGACGCCGGCGTCCACTACGGACACCAGACGAAAAAGTGGAACCCACGCATGAAGCCCTTCCTCATGAAGGACAAGGGCGGGATCTACATCATCAACCTCGAGAAAACCGTCCAGCAGCTCGACAAGGCCGCGGCGTTTCTCGGTGAACTCACCGGCAAGGGCAAGAAGGTCCTCTTCGTCGGTTGCAAACGCCAGGCGCAGGACGCGATTCGCGAAGCTGCCGAAGCAACCGGCCAATATTACGTCAACCACCGCTGGCTCGGCGGCATGCTCACCAACAGCGCGACCGTGCGCAAGTCGGTGGAGCGCCTCAAGTATCTTGAAAACATCGAGAAGCAGCCTGAATTCAAGGCCATGTCGAAGAAGGAGCTCGCCGCTCTCGGCCGCGAGCGTGAAAAGCTTCTGCGCAACCTGCGTGGCGTGCGCGACATGGACAAACAACCGGATGCCGTGGTGATCGTCGACTCCGCCCGCGAGACCATCGCTGTGGCCGAGGCTCGCCGCCTTGGGATTCCGATCGTTGCGTTGGTCGACACCAATGCCGACCCGGCTCTCGTGCAATACCCGATCCCGGGCAATGACGACGCGATCCGCTCGATTCGCATCATCCTCCAAAACCTCGTCGATGCCATGGTGACCGGCCGCAAGGGCTGATCCTTTGGTGTTTTGCGAAGCAACAACCTCACAGAAATTTCACACATGATTACTGCTGCTATTGTCAAAGAACTCCGCGACAAGACCAACGCCGGGATGATGGACTGCAAGAAGGTCCTCACCGAAACCAACGGCGATCTTGAAGCCTCCATCAAGCTGCTCCGCGAGCGCGGCATCGCCAAGGCTGGTGCCAAGGCCGACCGCGCCGCCAATGAGGGCATCATCACCGCCCGCGTTGCTGCGAATGGCGCTTCGGGCATTTTGCTCGAGGTCAACTGCGAGACCGACTTCGTTTCGAAGAACGAAAACTTCCAGGCCTTCGTGAATCAGATCGCCGACACTCTTG
>CAYQRP010000459.1:0-1105 GCA_964419815.1 uncultured Luteolibacter sp.
TTTGCCCAATCGATCTTCGAAGGTGGCGGACTTGGCAAGTACTCGACCGACGATCTCCGCCAGATCCTTGCGGGAAAAAATGTCGAATCGACCATGGCGATCGCCGAGGACGCGATCACGATCAGCGGCACGACCACACCTGCGGATTTGGTGACGCAGCTGCAGCTCATGTGCGCGTCGATCACCGATCCGGGCTACCGCGAAGAGGCCTTGTGGCAATTCCGCAAAGGCATTCCGATGCTGCAGCAGCAGATCAAGCACACCCCCGCCGGACCGGAGATGGAAATGACGGCATGGCTGCACGGCAACGACTCGCGCTTCGCCGTCGCCAGCGAAAGAAAACTCGCGTCCTACGAAATCCGCGATGCGAAAAATTGGCTCAACCGCGAACTCTCGAAAGGCCCGATCGAACTCAGCATCATCGGCGATTTCAATCAGGATGAAATCATTCCCGAATTGCTCAACACCTTTGGCGCGCTGCCACGACGCGGATCCCTGCCAAGCGACATCGCCAACCTTCGAGAAATCAAATTTCCGAAAGCACCCGCGAGCAAGACTTTCACTTATGAGACAAAGATCCCACAAGGGGTCGCAATTGCCATTTGGAAAACCAAGGGGCTGCGCGGAAATCAGCCCGAGTTCCGCCGACTTAACATTCTTGCATCGATCCTCGGCGACCGCCTGCGCGAAGAGATCCGCGAAAAACTTGGCGCCTCCTACAGCCCCAACGCTGGCGCCGACGGATCCGACGCGCTCGACAACATGGGCTACATCGCCGCGCAAAGCATTGGCAAACCGGAGGATCTCGATCTTTTCCTCGAGACCATGCGAACGATCGCCGACGATCTCGCCAAAAATGGCGCCACCGCCGACGAGCTCGACCGCGCTCTCAAACCCGCTCTCGGCATTCTCGACAAGTCACTGCGCGACAACAATTACTGGCTCAACACCGTCATGAGTCAGTCCCAGGCCGACCCGATTCGCCTCGAACTCGCCCGCAACCGCGAGGCCGACTACCGCTCGATCAGCCTCGAGGAAATCAACGCCCTCGCCAAAAAACACCTTCCGCACGACAACACGCTGAAAGTGAAGATTCTGCCGAAGT
>CAYQRP010000460.1:0-1104 GCA_964419815.1 uncultured Luteolibacter sp.
TTTTGAGCAAGGCGGCCAACTCGCGGGCCATGCCGCGGTGGCTGAGCAAGTCGGGGCGATTCGGCGTGACCTCAAGCTCAAGCAGCACATCCGAATCAAAGAGCTGCTTGACCGGTCTTCCAATTTCCGCGTCGGCGGGAAGAATGAGCAAGCCGTCCTCGCCCGCGGGCAGGCCGATCTCCGAAGCGGCACAAAGCATACCCTTCGACTCGACCTTGCGCATGACGGTTTCGTTGATCGTGAATCCTCCAGGAAGCTCGGCGCCGGGAAGCGCGCAGGGAACTTTGTCGCCAACCTTGTAATTTTGCGCGCCGCAAACGATCTGGCGCAGCGTGCCTTCACCCGCATCAACCTGCGTGACCTTCAAGCGATCGGCATTCGGGTGCTGAACCGCCTCCTTGATCTGCGCGACGACAATTTTTTCCGAGCTCACCCCCTTCGGCACAATGCCTTCCACCTCAACCCCGGCGAAGGTAAGAAGGTCGTCAATTTCCCTGACCGACTTGCCTGCAAGATCAAGGTGAGTGGAGAGCCAGTTGAGTGAGATGTTCATAGAAAAAGATAGTAGATCGTGGATTGCGGATCGTGGATTTTGAAGATGCAACTATGCATTGTCTTCATTGTGATGAATTTCCACACCGCGTGTAAACTGATAGATGGATTTGGAGAGGTGGCTTAAGTTTTGATGAAGATTTTCGAAGACCTCCTTGTTGCGCAATGATTCGGTTTCAAAAAGTGATTCAAGGTGATCGATAGTTTCCAAGTTTGACGCATAAGCGAAATCAAGGAAACGAACATACTCAGATTTATGTCTCCGGCGCCCATAGCCTTCGACAATGTTGGATTTTACCGACTTCATGGATCTACGAATCTGAGATCCCTCTTCATACATCTCAAACTTAGGAAGTTCCATGAGAGTCATCTTGTGAATTTGGACCACCAATTCTCGGGCGCTCTGCCAAATTCTCAGCTTTTTATAACCAAACAATGCTGTATCCATGGCTCTTATCCTCTATCTGCAATCTGCTATCCACAATCACGTGCGCGTTAGAACTGTTTCAGAAAACGCACATCATTCTCGATCAATAGGCGGATGTCGCGGAT
>CAYQRP010000461.1:0-1103 GCA_964419815.1 uncultured Luteolibacter sp.
TCACTTCACGCCGATGGCGAGCAGCGTTTGGAAATGCGGTGGGGCGGGTTCGCGGTCGGCGACGATGGTTTCGATTTGATCAAAGCCCGCGCGTTCGAGCATGCGGGCGAGCGTGCCTTCAGGAAATCCGAGCCAGCGGTCGCCGTAGAGTTCGCGCGCTTCTTCGAACTGATGCTGCACGAGATCGAGCACGATCAGGCGTCCGCCACTTTTGAGCATGCGATAGGCAGCGTCGATCGCGCGTTGCGGGTGTTCGGCGTGATGGAGGGCTTGGCTGAGAATGGCGAGGTCGACCGAGCGTTCGCGGATCGGTGGTTCTTCGAGGTCGCCGAGGCGGTACTCGAGGTTGGAGAGTCCGTTTTCGATGGCGAGCTTTTGTCCGTACTCGACCATCTTGGGCGAGAGGTCGACGGCGATGACTTTTTCGGCGCGCTGCGCGAGCAGTTGCGAGAGCGTGCCTTCGCCTGCGCCAAGGTCGGCAACGGTTTTGTAATTGAGCACCTTGATGAGTGCTTCAGCGAGGGCCTTCCATGAGCGGCCGGGTACATAGTCCTTGCCGAAGCGGCCTGCGAGTTCGTCGAAGTACGCGCGCGCACTGTCCTTGCGTTTGCGCAGCAGGTGGCGCAGCGCGGCTTTGTCCTGAGCGACCTCAGTAACTTCTTCGGCGGCGAGGCGCGCGAATTCCATCAAGTTGCGGTCGGCCGAACAGGAATACATGTTGTGCTTGCCGCTGCGCTCGTCGCTCACGAGACCAGCGGTCTTGAGTTGGGAGAGTTGCGTCGAAATCCGGCTTTGACCCATGCCGAGGATTTCCTGCAGGTCCGCCACCGAAAGGGCCTCGGCGTCGACCAGCATGAGAATCCGCAGACGCGTGGGGTCGGCCAAGAGTTTCAGGGATTTCAGCATTGACTTCATGCGGGCTCCTTTGTATCAACGAATCACGATTTGACGATACGAAAATTAACAATCCCTATGAGCACCTACATTTTTTCCTCCGAATCCGTTGGCGAAGGTCATCCAGACAAGGTTTGTGACACGATTTCCGATGCCATTCTCGACGCCTGTTTGAGCGTGGATCCCAAGAGCCGCGTGGCCTGCGAAAC
>CAYQRP010000462.1:0-1096 GCA_964419815.1 uncultured Luteolibacter sp.
AAGTATCCGCGCCGCGAGGCTGCTTCTATGGGGAGCGCTGACGTCCCGCCGGCTGCCTCCTCATCAATGTTTTTCATTTTGAAAAACATGAGTTTGACATATTAAAAATCAAACGTCACCTTGTCTGCGTGAAAACCATATCCGTCCGCGAGATGAAAGCCAACTGGTCGGCTGTTGAGGCTCAGGTGCGTGAGGGCGAGACCTTTGAGGTTATCAACCGCGGTCGCCCCAGCGTGCGGATTTTGCCAGCCATGCCGCGCAAGATTTTGGAATGGGAAGATCATCTTGAGACGGCGATTCCGAGCGCCGGCCGGCCAGCCGAGGAAACAGTTGCTGCAGATCGCGAAGGTCGCTGGTGAAAAGGGATCAGCGCATGCTTTATCTCGATACCAGTGCCCTGCTCAAACTTTACATCCGCGAGGATGGATCCGAAGCCGTGCAGGCGCGCGTGGCCGCACAGGATCTGCCCTTGCCGATTTGGGAAATCCAGGAAGCGGAGCTGATCAATGCCCTCCGCCTCAAGGTCTTTTGGAAAGAAATCAGCCGACCGCAGGCGGACAAACAGATCGCATGGTTCGACGATCGGCGGCGGCGGGGGCTCTATCATTTTCCCGAGATCCACCGTAGTGATCTGATGCGAACCTTTCGCAAGCTCAGCGCGAAAACCCCGCGTCTTGGTTGCCGCACGATGGACATCATGCACGTCGCCTGCGCCTTGGAGATCGGCGCGTTGGAGTTTCTCACCTTTGATGCGCGGCAGGCAACACTGGCCGACAGCGTGGGGCTCAGAATCTTTTGCCCAAATGGGTAGGCAGATTCATTGGCTGATCAGAACTTGGAACAGGATGTTCCAAGGACGGACTGGAGCAAGATGCTCCACCCACGATGAAGAGGCGACTTATTCTGGTGGGGGCCTTTGTGCCTTCGCGTAGCTCCGGCCATGCCAAGTCTGCTTCGCAACTTTGAAGTATTGCCGCAAATGCGGCAAAGGCATCCCTTAAAGGTCCGAACAAATGAACAGTCGCTTTTTCATTTTTCCTATTCGCGTCCATTCGTGTTCATTCGCGGTTCCGTCATCTTTCTGAAAGTATCGGCG
>CAYQRP010000463.1:0-1095 GCA_964419815.1 uncultured Luteolibacter sp.
GCAAGAATGTAGCGCGTGTTTTCGGTGTGCTCCTTGTCCTCGTCGACCAAGCGGCGCAGGATTTCCTCGGCGCTGAGTTTTTCCATCGGGTTCACGGTTTCCTCGCCACTTGGTGCGGCGTAGCGCGATTTCCAAAACGAGAAAGGCGTTTCCGCATCGGCGGGCAACGATTCCCAGCCCTCGGCGGAATAGTCGCGCCGCAAATAACCGCTCGATTCGGGATCGGGAAAGAGCGCGGTGATGATCGTGTCGCCATCGGCAAAGGCTTGTTGGGTCGCCGCACACTCGCGCGAACGGGAGCGGACATGCCAGGATTCAGCAAGGGCCATGATGTGTTGAGGATTGGATGGTTGAAATGAACGAGCGACGACCTTAAGCGTTTCGAGCTCTGCTTGAGCGTTTGAAAAGCGGGCGACCGTGGATGCGCTGCTTGAAGAGATAAACACCGAGTGCGAAAAACGCAAAGTTCGGGAGCCATGCGGCGAGTACGGGCGGTATGTCGCCGGCATGACCGAAGGCGAGCACGATGGTGCTGATGAGCAGCATCATTGCGGAAAATCCGACGGCCAAAGCGATGCTGCCCGCGGGCCCGCGGCGCGAAAAATTCACCGCAAGCGGCACGGCAAGCATCACGCTCACGAGGCAGGTGAATGGCATCGCCCAGCGGTAGTGCCATTCGGTGCGGTAGGGCGCGGGGTCGGCGAAGTTGAGTCCTGCGGCGCGCGATTTGAGCCAGCCGCTCAGGTCGGGAATGCCGAGATTTTCCGCACTCAAACCGGGCTTGATCAATTGCATCGGCGTTTCTTCATACGAATCAATCACGAGCGGACCTTCGGTTTTTTTAAAATCCGGTGGCATCTCGTCCTGATGCGTGGCGATCGTCGCATTTTCAAACGTCCACCTTCGTGTTGCCGGATCCCAACTCGCGCTGTCGGCACTCAAGCGCGTCTCGATTTGGTTTTGTTCGTTGCTGGTGGTGATCTCGACAAATTTCAGCGGCGCGCCTTTTTGATAATCATGCGGAAACGCGCCGATCATCCACACGCGTCTTTTGGGCGCATTGTTGAATAGCACGCGACTGGCTTCCTGCGCGAC
>CAYQRP010000464.1:0-1094 GCA_964419815.1 uncultured Luteolibacter sp.
CGAGTCGTCGCGGAGTTTGTTTGCCTTGCCCGGCACGCGCCTTCGTGCTTGGCTCCGCGCCGTCATGAAAATCGTCGTCGCTTACTCGGGTGGTCTTGATACCTCGGTCCTGCTGCTTTGGCTCAAGGAGAAATACAACGCAGAGATCATCGCCTACTGCGCGGATGTCGGCCAAGGCGATGAACTCGACGGACTCGAGGCCAAGGCTCTCTCGACCGGTGCCTCGAAATGTTACATCGGCGACCTCAAGGAGGATTTTGCTGCAAACTACATTTTTCCAATGATCCAAGCGAATGCGATTTACGAGGGTCGCTATCTTTTGGGTACTTCGATTGCGCGCCCATGCATCACTAAAGCGATGATGGATGTCGCGATTGCCGAAGGTGCCGATGCCATCGCGCATGGTGCCACCGGCAAAGGCAACGACCAGGTGCGCTTCGAGCTCTCGGCCGCGGCACTCGCACCGAATGTGAAGTGCATCGCTCCCTGGCGCGACGCTTCGTTTCGTGCGCAGTTTCCTGGTCGCTCGGAAATGATTGCCTACGCCGAGGCTCACAACATTCCGATCAAGGCCTCGATGAAGAAGCCATATTCGATGGACCGCAACCTGCTGCACATTTCCTTCGAAGCGGGCGCGATGGAGGATCCGTGGTACGACGCGACGACTTCCGCCGATCGCGACATGTATGTGCTCTCAGTTTCGCCGGAGGACGCGCCAGATCGTCCCGAGTATGTGGAAGTTCTATTTGAAAAGGGCAATGCGATCGGCCTGCGGCACGAGAATCTCGATGCCATCATCGCCGAACTCGGTGATGTGAAGGCAAGCGGCCAGCGCGATGGTTATGCACTGCTGAACCCCTACGGTGTGATGCGCGTGCTCAACCTTCTAGGGGGCCGAAACGGCATCGGTCGTGTCGATATCGTCGAGAACCGCTTCGTCGGCATGAAGTCCCGCGGCATTTACGAAACTCCCGGCGGCACGATCCTGCTCGCCGCGCATCGCGACCTTGAAACACTCGTCGTCGACCGTGAATCAATGCACATTCGCGACAGCCTCATTCCGAAATACGCGCAACTTGTTTACAACGGGTTCT
>CAYQRP010000465.1:0-1094 GCA_964419815.1 uncultured Luteolibacter sp.
ACCCATTTCAGCACTTCCTCCAATTTCTCGGCCTCAAGAGCTCATGGCCCGTCGCTGCCACCATGCCGATCGAGGTGATGGAGGAATTTGCCCGCGAAGGCTGGATCGGCCTCGGCTGGCAAATCGGCCGCGATTCCATGCACTTTCAGCCGACGCGGTGAGGTGGCTTCTCTCTCGTTTCGTTGGTCTGATTTGCGTTTGTTATTTGGCCCTCTCAAACCAGCTTAAGTTTCAACAAACCTCTGGCTCCGTTTTGCGGGACCACTTCATACTAATGAATAAATGAATTAAAGACCTCACCCATACCAAATAGATCTTGTAGCTCACTTATTTTAATTGGAATTTTTTTGGTGATTTTACCTCTTTTTAAGAAATAATTGTTGTTATCCGATCCTGAGATTCTAGCACCTAAAAATTTATTATTATTACGATCTAATATAATTGTAATACCTTCGAAGTCATATTGATTAGCATTATCTGGATAACCAACAGGCATATATCTCGATTCATCATTATTAATTTGAAAATTTTTTAAATCATTTGTTTTTATGTCCATTAATTTAATAAGAAAAATTTCATCATTATTTTTAATGAGTATTTCCAAATCATCAAATTGTTTCAATAATTGCTCATTATTATTGTGTATTTGAATGTAACTTAGACTTTCGGCGTATTTAAAGCTTTTCAAATCCTTTTTGCCTCCCGCCACAATGACGTCAATTTCTTCATGTGAGCGATAATAAGTTGTATTAGATATATTAAATAATAAAATTAAAAAAACAACTGTGGCCGATATGCAGATAGAAAATACAATCAACAATTTCATATGTAATTATTAATTGGTATATCCTTGAGCCCAATCATGACAATTATTTTCAATAAATGTGTAAGGAGTTTTTGTCGGCCCTTCTTTCAACATTCTTTCTTTCTCAGCTGGGCATACTAAACGGCGAGTTTTCGTAGCTTTTGATGGATCACGACCTGGATCTCCGTTTGGCCTTGATGTATCTTCTCTATTCACATAACCAGGACCCTTGAAAGGGCTTCCCCCTTGACCGAATTTTCTAGGGTGCTTTCCATAACTAGGTATGCCA
>CAYQRP010000466.1:0-1093 GCA_964419815.1 uncultured Luteolibacter sp.
ATGAACACCCGCTCACTCCCCAACCAGCACTTTTCCTGGACTGAAATCGGCCTCGGCTGTTGGCAGCTCGGGGGTGGCTGGGGGAAGCCCTGGAGTGATGATGTGGCGCAAGAAATTCTCCAAGCGGCCTATGAATCAGGCACCCGGTTTATCGACACGGCCGATGTCTATGGCGACGGGGAAAGCGAGCGCTCCATCGGGCGGTTCTTGAAAACGCACTCCGACTGTTTCGTGGCGACGAAGCTCGGGCGGGCGGGGATTTATCCTTCGGGATATTCCAGGGAGTCTTTGCTCGCGGCGACGCGGGCTTCGATCTCGCGCCTGGGAGTGGAGAGGTTAAACCTGACTCAACTTCATTGCGTGCCGCCTGAGGTGTTGGGCGAGGGCAAGGTGTTTGACTGGCTGCGCGAGCAGCAGCGCGATGGCCTGATCGAGCATTTCGGGGCAAGCGTGGAGAGCGTGGAGGAGGGATTGATCTGCCTCGAGCAGGAGGGATTGGCGTCTTTGCAGATCATTTTTAACATTTTCCGACAGAAGCCCCTTGAGGTGCTCTTGCCAAAAGCGAAGGCTCTCGGCGTGGCGATTATCGTTCGCCTGCCCTTGGCGAGCGGCCTGCTAACTGGAAAGTTGCGGAAGGATACCCGGTTTGAGAAAGACGACCACAGGCACTTCAACCAAGACGGGGCCCGCTTCAATGTGGGCGAAACTTTTGCCGGAATTCCCTACGCCAAAGGAGTCGAGCTGGCCGACGAACTGAAGTTGGATGTTCCCGCCAACATGAGCATGTCCGATATGAGCCTGCGCTGGATCCTCGACCACGACGCCGTCACGACTGTCATCCCGGGAGCCAGTTCCCCGGAGCAAGCACGGACAAACGCCTTGGCCTCGGGCATTCCTCCGATGTCACCGGCCTTTCATTCAAAACTGGCATCTTTTTATCGCGAAAAAGTTCGGGAGCACATTCGCGGCCCTTATTAAAACAACCGGATCATTCCGTTTGAACTTTTCATCTTCCCTGCATTCACCCATTTTTCCGCAATGATTGAAAATATCGCCTTTATTTGCGCCTCACTACTTCTTCTATTTGCTGGCG
>CAYQRP010000467.1:0-1091 GCA_964419815.1 uncultured Luteolibacter sp.
TCAATTTAGGACTTGTAGCGGAGACGCTTCTTGTGGCGGTTCTGCTTCATGCGCTTCTTGCGCTTGTGCTTGTTGATTTTCGTTTTACGGCGTTTCTTGATGGAGCCCATGGCGTTTGCTGGTTGTGTTTCGTTGAGATGAAATCAGGGAACGATTTTGTTAAGCGGATACTCGATGATGCCCTCCGCGCCTAGGCGCTTGAGCTCGGGGATGATGTCCCGAACAACGATTTCGTCAATCACCGTCTCCACCGCCACCCAATCGGGCTCGGAGAGCTGTGAAACGGTGGGACGACGCAGAGAAGGAAGCTTTTCAAGCAGCTCCTTGAGGCGGTCAGCAGGCAGATTCATCTTGAGACCCACCTTGCCGCGCGCACCGAGTGCCGCCTTGAGCAGAAGCGCGATGCGATCCATTTTCTCGCGTTTCCACGGATCGGCTGCCGCGCTGGGATTGGCATAAAAGTGCGGGAAAGAAGTCAGGAGCGTATCGACAATACGCAGGCGGTTGGCCTTGATCGATGAGCCGGTCTCGGTGACATCGACAATGGCATCGACGAGGTCGGGCACCTTCACTTCGGTGGCGCCCCAGGAAAATTCGACCTCGGCATTGATGCCGCGCTCGCGCAGATAACGCTTGGTGATCCCCACCCCTTCGGTGGCGATGCGCTTGCCTTCGAGATCCTCGGGCTTGCGGATCGGTGAATCTTCGGGAACGACCAAAACCCAACGCGTCGGCAATGAACTCGCACGCGAGTAAGGCAGCTCGGCCAGATCCAGCAACTCGACTTCATTTTCATAGGCCCAGTCGTGGCCGGTGATGCCGCAGTCGATGAAACCCTGACCCAGATAACGCCCGATCTCCTGCGCGCGGATCATGTAAAGGTCGAGCTCGGGGTCGTTCGAGCCGGGACGAAGTCCGCGCGACGACACATAGACCTCATAGCCAGCCTTGGCGAGAAGCTCGATGGTCGGCTCCTGCAGGCTGCCTTTGGGGATCGCAACTTTGAGTGTACGGGTCGTGTCGGACATCAGGGGGCGGGCGTTTTACCCGCGAAATGGCGGGAATCAAGCCAAGTTTCGCGAATTTTCCAC
>CAYQRP010000468.1:0-1089 GCA_964419815.1 uncultured Luteolibacter sp.
TTGGTGCCGTGGATCAAGTGAAACGGACCCGCCTTGCGCACCTGCGAAATGGTCTCGATGTTTTCCTGCCACATCCCCCAATCGCCATCACCCGTGCGCAAAATCCTGCCGGTCAATGCCGACTCCGGCCACACAACCCAATCAGGCCAATTCGCGCCACTCGGATCCGCCGCTTTGAGCGCCTCCAAGGCCTTGAGCGTTTCCTCCTCATAAGCCATGTGCACCGCCAGCGGCTCCCACAAAACCCGCGCGGCATCCTGCGGGATATTGATCTGAACCAACAAGGCCTTGAGCGAAATGCATTCACGGTTTTTTTCGATGCGAATCCGCATAACGCCATACGCCGCGCACAAACCGATCGCCGACAACGCGACTGCGATCGGGCGAAGATCGGCAACCCGCCACGCCCCGCGATTCGATACGATCCGCGCCATGCACTGCACCAACACCGACTGCACAAAAACGATCAGCACCGACAAGCCACTCACCCCAAACACATCCGCCGCCTGCGCCATGACCGGCGTCTGATGGAACGCCACACCAAGCCCGTTCCACCCAAAGCCGGTAAACACCCACCCGCGCAACAACTCCAAGCCACCCCACACCGCGCCATGCACCAGCGCCAATGACAAACACCCAAGCCGGGATTTCGACGGGTTTCCCCATGTCGCGCAAAACCACCCGAAAATTGCCGGATACACCGCAAGGTAAATCGCCAACACCACCGCACCCAAGGGCGACACAACCGACAACCACGAAAACTGAATCCCAAAACCCACCACTCCCGCAAGCCAGCCTAGCCCCAACGCTTTCCACCCCGCACGCCGCCCATCCAACGACCACATCACCGCCAACATCGGCACCAAACACAGCCACACCAACCAAGCCTGACCATACGGCACAAACACCGCCGCAGTCATCAGCCCGCTCGCGACGACCGCCATCAACTTGATCCATCCCATGCGCCCTGCCATGCCGCAAACATCCACAGAATCCCCCGCGCGGTCCATCGCGAAACAATCGCGCGCATTGGTACTTGGAAGAACCGCCCTCCCACCCTTTGCTGGATCCGTGGAAACGATCCGGATC
>CAYQRP010000469.1:0-1087 GCA_964419815.1 uncultured Luteolibacter sp.
CCATTGCCCCGATCGATTCCGTCCGGCGGATCACCAATTTCGCCACGGGGGAAATCGGGACGCTTCTCGCACGGGAGTTGGCGGCGCGAGGATTTGAGGTGATTTGCTTTCGAGGGGAGGGGAGCATTGCGCCCGCGCCGCATGGCGTCGAGGTGCGGAACTTCACCACCAACGAATCCCTCGCGCTGGCACTTCGCGAACTTCCGCTCCAGCCGGATGCCATTTTTCACGCCGCCGCGCTGTGTGATTTCGAGGTTGAGAAAATCGAAGGCGCTGAAGTGCAAAACAAACTCTCCAGCCGCTGCGAATCGCTCGTGCTCACGCTTCGACCCGCTCCAAAAATCCTCCCGATCCTGCGCGAGCTTTTCCCCGCCGCCAAAATCGTCGGCTGGAAATACGAACTCGATGGCAAGCAAACCGACGCCCTGGCCTCGGCCTACCGGCAACTTGCCGAGTGCCGCACGGACGCCTGCGTGGTCAATGGCGCGGCTTACGGCCCCGGCTTCGGTCTCGTGCTGTCCGGAGCGGGTGGGATATCGCACACGCCCGACAAAACCTCCCTCGCACACGCTCTGGTTCAGCGGTTTTTCGCATAGCCGCCCTTTTCCTCATTGCCTCGCGCGGGCTGGCGTTTTAGTTTTCCCACCCAAGCCGGCGTGGCGGAATTGGCAGACGCGCGCGACTCAAAATCGCGTTTCGAAAGAAGTGTGGGTTCGAGACCCTCCGCCGGTAGTTTTTTTGAAAAGCCGAGGCTTTTCGGCCTATGTGCGGCTTCTCAACTGATCTATCCGGGATTGCAAAAGCTCCACGGGAAGCTGCGGGCCGATAAAAAGGGCGACTGGTTCTTTTATTAAGGGGTGCTGTCCAATCGGGAAAAAATGAACGGGACCATCGTGCCCGACTTTTTGGAAGATTTGAAATTCGCCGGGGTCTTCGCGGAAGACGACGAGACCTTTGGCGCGGAGGACCTCCTCGGGGAGGGAATTCAGGAAATTCTCGAAGGTCAGCTTGTCCAGGAATGCCGGGAGCGGGATTTCACAGGAGGCGAAGTGGTGTTTCGCGTGGTGATGGTGGTGCTCTGTCTCGT
>CAYQRP010000470.1:0-1084 GCA_964419815.1 uncultured Luteolibacter sp.
GCTGACCACGACCACTTCGAGGCTGGTGCCGATTTTTGCAGCCGCATGATTGACAACGATCATCGTGCCATCGGGCAGATAGCCGACGCCCTGGTGGTCTTCCTTGCCCGGTCTGACCAAAGCGATGCGCAGGCGTTGGCCGACCTCGACCGGCGGGCGCAGAGCCTCGTCGAGTTCGTGAAGATTGAGAACATCGACACCGCGCAGTCTGGCGATCTTGGCGAGATTTTCGTCGATGGTCATCAATCGCGCGCCAAGGAGCCTGGCGATTTCCACCAACTTGTTGGGAGTTGATCCGGAAAGCTCCGGCGATGACGAGTCGTGTATGGATACCTGAATGTCGTTGGATTTTTGCATTGCTTCCAACGCGTCGAGTCCGCGTTGGGCGCGTTGTTTCGAATCGCTTTGCGGGGATTGGGCAAGCGCCTGCAATTCGTCGAGCGCGAAGCGCGGCAAAACGAGTCGCCCATGGAGAAAACCGGAACGCATGATGCCAGCAACACGGCCGTCGACGACGGATTCCGTGTCGAGCAGGATTGGCTGACCTGAAGATGAATCTTCACGAAAGCGCACGTAGGGAATCACGAATGCGAAATCATCGCGATTGCCGCGAAGCGCAAGCACCGCGCCGAGAAAGCCAAGACTTGCGAAAAGCGTGACATCGAAGGTCAGGCGCAGGGCGTTGACGAGAGCCTCAGCATTTTCCCGTTTTTCCAATTCATCACGGAAGGCCAGCTCGATGAGGCTGGAAATTTGCACTCGCGTCAGCAGCCACGCGCATAGCAGTCCCACAGCGAGCCCCAAGGTCGCGGTCGAGAATCCACGCAGGGTAAAACCGCGGATGAGCGACTCGATCCAGATGAAGACCCCCGCGACAAACAGTCCGCCCAGCACCCCGGTCGTCATCGAAACCTCGAACATCGTTCCACGCGTGCTCAGGGCAATGGCGATGCCCGCGGCCTCGCAGATCAGCAGGTAGGTAAGCCGGGCGATGTTGACGGAGGAATGGGATGCCATGATGCGTGAGGATGTGCCATGCTTCCCAATGCCTTCGGGGTTCGCAAGATCAAAGGTCTTGCCGATC
>CAYQRP010000471.1:0-1084 GCA_964419815.1 uncultured Luteolibacter sp.
CTCTGCGGCATCGGCGGCGCGGCGTTCTTCTCGCTTCTCACACTCACCGGCATCGTCCCCGCCGATTCGCAATCGATCCTGGTCGGCGCCTCGGCCGGCATCTACGGGATTTTTATCGGCGTGGCGATCACCGCGCCCAACCTCCGCGTCTCACTGCTCTTCCCGCCGATCGAACTCTCCATGCGCCAACTCGCCATCGCCCTGCTTGCGATCTCCGCGGGCTCGATCATCCTCAAGCTCGGTGGCAACGAAGGCGGTGAAGCCGGTCACCTCGGTGGTGCGATCATCGGCGCCATCCTCATGCGCCGACCGCAACTTCTCTCGGGTCTTCATGGCTCCGGCACTCCGCGCCGTAAAAAGTCGACCGAAAGAAAAATTCAGCCCCGCACCATTATCGACCTTGAAAGGGATTCTGAGGTCGATCTCATCCTCGACAAAATTTCACGCGAAGGTTTCCAAAGCCTTACCGAACGCGAGCGCGATGTCCTGCGCCAGGCCGCCCAACAAAGCTCCAAAGATTTATGACCGATGCCGAAATGATCCACTGCCCGGAGAATGACCGGCAGATCGACCGCCTCCGCGCCATCATGCACCGCCTCCGCGCACCCGGTGGCTGCCCATGGGATGCAGAGCAAACTCACAGTTCGCTCATTCCCAACCTGATCGAAGAGGCCTACGAAACGATCGACGCCATTCAGCGCGAAGACCACGAACACCTCTTGGAAGAACTCGGCGACCTGCTCCTGCAAGTGGTCTTTCACAGCGAACTCGCCGAGGAAGCCGGACGCCACACGCTCGACGATGTCGCACGCGGGATCTCCGACAAACTTGTGCGCCGCCACCCGCATGTCTTTGCTCAGAGCGACGCAACTACGACGGACGCCGTACTTCAGCAATGGGACGCCATCAAGCGCGGCGAAAAAGGCAACGAGGAAAAACCTTTCCTCCACGGTACTGGCAAGGGTCTGCCCGCCATTCTTCGCGCTGCCAAGCTTCAGAAAAAAGCCGCCAAGGTCGGCTTCGACTGGCCCGATGAACATGGCATCATCGCCAAAATCCGCGAAGAACTCGCCGAACTCGAAAG
>CAYQRP010000472.1:0-1082 GCA_964419815.1 uncultured Luteolibacter sp.
AAAAACCTGTGAGAATGAGACACGACTTTCATGGCGGTGATTGGATTGGGTGGGCGGCGATGTAGTCTTACTGAATCGGTAATCAATCTACCGATCAAGCTGCAAAGTGTGAAAACATCCACATTTTTGTACATTGGCGGTCGATACCGCTCCGAGCGCTCCCACCGAGATCAGAAGTGCAAGGAGTGGTTGGTGTGAATTGCAATTTGAAATTGATTTTGAAGTTGATCCGCGTGAGTTGAAGATTCACTTCACGCCAAAACGGTAGAGCTGCTTCGCGGGTGAGGGGCTCATCGGCGCTTCAAAGACTGCTTCGCCATCGTCCTGCCAGTTGTGCATGTCGTTGCTCTTTTGAAGCTTCATGCGGAACTGAAGTTTGTTGGCTCCTGCAGCCCGTTCGATCATCATCGAGCCAGGGCGCATGTCCGTGAGGTCTTCGGTGGTGTGAAGCCCCAATTCCTTGCGATTGGCCATCACGGCGTTGACAAGGCTGGACACGTTTTCCTTGGGATTTTTGCCCAGTGCCACCACAAGACCGTCGCGCAACCCGTCGCCATTGCTGTCGGCGAGCAAGGGATTGGATTCGCTCGCATGCACTTCATGGCCGTCGGTGAGGCCATCGCTATCGCTGTCCGGATCAAGAGGGTTTGTTTTGTGAACGACGATTTCATCGTAATTGCTCAAGCCGTCGTTATCGCCGTCTGAGAGATCCGGCTCAAAGGTCGCGCCAATGCTTTTATCCGAGTCCATCGTGAGCGACAGAGGATTGTCTGTTCCCGCAGCATCGCCGGTCCAACCGCTGAAGATGTATCCGGGATTCGGCGTGGCGGTGAGCTTGGCGATGGTGCCGTCGGGATACGTGGCATCTCCATTCACGGAGCCGTTTGCCGCTGCAATGGTCAGCGTCCTGATAGCTCCCACGAAACGAAGCGCGATGGTCGCCACGGGCACATCGGTGACGCCAATGGCCTCGCTGCTGTAAGTACCGGTTCCGGCAGTGCCGAGCACCAGGGCGTGATCCTCATAAGGATCGAAAAACAACAGCACACTTTGTGAAAGGTTGCTGGCTGTGATGCTTGCCG
>CAYQRP010000473.1:0-1079 GCA_964419815.1 uncultured Luteolibacter sp.
GCTCACCGCGTCGCGATCACCTCGACCGTGAAGCCCTTGAGGTAGCCGGTTTCGGGGATCGTGATGAGGATCGGATGGTCGGCGCGTTGTGAGTGCTCCTGCATCAGGCGCAGCGATTTTTTTGCGTCGACCGAGGCATCGGCGAGGTTTTCGAGAAACAGCTCGCGTGAGGCGTGATGCGAACAGCAGAAGGTTGAGAGAATGCCGCCTTTTTCGAGCAGTTTGAGCGAGCGCAGGTGGATCTCCTTGTAGCCGCGCATCGCGTCCATGAGAGTCTTTTTGTTGCGGGTGAAACTCGGCGGATCGAGGATGATCAGGTCGTACTGCGGCTCGGCGTGTTTGAGGAAATCGAAGACATTGTGTTCGATCACATCGATGTCGAGGCCGTTGAGTTTCGCGTTGTGGCGAGCCGCATCGCAGGCAGCGGCGGAGACATCGACGGCGGTCACTTTGGCAGCCCCGGCTTTCGCGCAAGCGAGAGCGAAGCCACCTTGGTTGGTGAAGCAGTCGAGCACGCGTTTGCCTTGGGCGAGCTTGGCGACTTCGGCGTGGGATTGAAGCTGATCGAGATAAAGCCCGGTTTTTTGGCCGTCGAAGAGGTCGACTTCGAAATCAAGATCGTTGGCGCGCACGACAAACGAGCCGGGGTTTTCGCCGTGCAGCATCTCGATGCCGGTTTCCATGCCCTCGGCCTTGCGCGATGGCGAATCATTGCGCAGCACGATCGACTTGGGATCGAGCAGAGCGACCAAAGCATCGCGGATCAACTCCTTGCGCAGGTCCATCGCCAGCGTGAGCGTTTGGACCGAAAGATGATCGCCGTAGCGGTCGATGATCAGGCCCGGGATGCCGTCCGATTCGCTCCAAACGAGGCGGCAGAGCTTTGAGTCGATTTGCTTGCGTTCGCGGTATTCGATCGCTTGGCGGATGCGGCGGGTAAAAAAGTCGAGGTCGAGATCCTGACGGCGGCGTGAGAACCGGCGGGCAACGATTTGCGACTGGGGATTGTAAATCGCCGAACCGAGCGGGCGATCGCGAAAATCTTTGAGCGTGACCACATCGCCGGGTTGCGGGTCGCC
>CAYQRP010000474.1:0-1078 GCA_964419815.1 uncultured Luteolibacter sp.
GCATAAACTCCGGTGCCGGCGCCTTTGATGAGCGGGGCACCGAAAGCGGAATTGCCGCCGTAAAGTTCGTAGTCCTCGTTTAGAAGGTTTTCAACTCGGGCATGGAGTTTGACTTTCTCGGTGAGTTGATAGGAACCGTAGAATCGGGCAACCGTGTAGGCTTCGATCGGGTCACCACCCCACGAGTGGCTTGCGAGATGAGTAGCGCCAATGCCGATCAAAGATTTTTCCGTCGCTTTCCAATCGAGCGAAGCCGTCGCTGCGTTGCGCGGTTGATCATCAAGACTTTCATGCAGCCATGTCCATGCGATGCGGTAGGAGATAGCTTCTTCGACTGCGGCACCGCGCACCGCAAACTCCGTGCCTTTGGCGCGTGTTTCGCCTGCGATGTTGATCGGAGGTTTTGAAAGCGAATCGATCTTGTCTTGAATGTGATTTTCAAACCAGGTCGCCTCAAGCTGATGGCCGAGAATCTTATGCGTGATGCCAATGTCCCAGCCGGTGGCGTGCTCCGCTTCGAGGTTCGGATTCCCCACACCCCACGATGATCCAAAGAGATCGACGTAAGTCGGCGTGCGAAATGAGGTACCAATCCCGCCACGAATCGAAGTCGATGGCACAAGTTCCTGAATCGCGCCAAGCCGCCAAGTCAGTTCGTCGCCATACGCTTCATAATCCTCCCAACGCAGCGCTGCTGTAGTGGTCAGTTTGTCAGTTGCATCCCATTCAAGCGCGGAATGAACGCCGAATCGATCGCGAACTTCATCCGTGCCGATAGTGCTCTCGTAGTTGCTGCGATGGCCATAGGCGCCAGCGAGTAGGCGGACATCTTCTGAGAGTTTGATCTCCTGATCAGCCGACACGCTGGCGTCGCGCAAATCGCTTCCGTAAGTTCCGCCTGTGTAATCGCTGTCGTAAAATTCCTGATGATAGCCCGCGAGAAATCGCCCAGTCCAGACATCGGAAAATTTCCCCGTCGCGTAAAGCGTCGTCAGCGATGCGTCGAGGTGATCGTCAGAATTGCCAAGATTTTCGTAATACGAATCGTTGGCGCGAAAGGTCGTTCCAAGCGTCCAGA
>CAYQRP010000475.1:0-1071 GCA_964419815.1 uncultured Luteolibacter sp.
CACATTTTTCGAATTCCAACCAACCGACGAAAGCTTTTAACTCCCATCCATGAAACTCCTTCACGGCCTGATCCCTGCCCTTTCCCTGCTGCTCGTCGCGGAGTCCACCGCCACGCCCGCTGAGGCCGAGCGCATCCGCAAATCATGGGAATCCGCAGCGGAAAGCTGGACCCTCGCCAGCCGCGCCGCCACAACGCCCGAGGCGAAATCCGCCGCTCTCGCGTCCCGCCCCGATCCGCTTCGCTACGCCCGCCAGATGTGGCAAGTCATCAGCCCCTCGCTCAGCAAAGACTGGACGCTCGAACCTGCTGCATGGCTGCTCAATCTCACCCGATCCCTCACTATCACGAATGCCGACGGCGCGACGACTCCCGCCTTCGCCCAGGAAAGCGCAGCCATTCGCAAAGCGGTCACAACCCATCACATGCAAAGCCCGAAGCTTGCACCGATGTGCATTGCTCTCGCCAGCAACCAAGACCCAGGCACGCTTTCGATTCTCGAAAAAATTCAAAGCAGTCACCCCGACCCGAAAATTCAGGGCGTCGCCGCACTCAGTGCTGCCTTGGTCATCAAATCACTCGGCGATGATGCCGAACCGATGCGCAAACGCCTCACCCACCTGCGCAAGGCGATCATCCAAAGCTCGGATGTGAAAATCGGCGATACCACCGTTGCGCAGATTGCCGAGGACGAACTCTACATCATCCGCAACCTCACCAAAGGACGCATCGCCCCCAACATCGTCGGCACCGACGCCGCCAGCCGACCACTCACGCTCGATTCAACCAAAGGCAAAGTCACCATGCTCCTCTTCTGGAACACCGAAATGCCCGAATCCGATCGCGTTCTCGAAATCACCAACAACACGCTGCGCAAATTCAAAGGCCGACCTTTCACCGTGATCGGCGTGAACCACGATCCGCTTGCCAAACTCCGCTCGCTTGAAGCGGATCAAGTCACCAACTGGAAAAATTTCTCCGATCCGGAAATGAAACTCGCCCGCGAATACCGCATCAATATCCTCCCGCAGGTCCTCATTCTCGATGGCGAACGCAAAATCCACTACTTCGG
>CAYQRP010000476.1:0-1067 GCA_964419815.1 uncultured Luteolibacter sp.
AATTTAGAATTTAAGATTTAGTGCTTTCCCTTCCCCCTCACTTCCCCAAACACTTCGATCATGCGTTGAGCGACTCTTTGGGATGCGTAGGTTTCGCGAAGTTTGAGGCCGTAAGATCTGACTTCGTCTGCGCTCATCGACATGACTTGCTCCAATGCATTAAAGAGCGATTGGGGATCATGCAGGTTGAATCCGCCTTTGTGAGTCGCCACACTGAGGATTTCTTCGACGGAGGTTCCTTCGACAAAACACACGGGCGTTCCCAGGTAATAAGCCTCAAGTGCGGGCAGACCAAATCCCTCGATTTCTGATGGCAGTATGAGTGCGCTGGCTTTGAGGTAGGCATCCTGCAGGGCTGATTCCTCGAGGAAGGGTCGTTTGACGATGCTCTTGGCGCTGCCGAGCAAGGGCATCACTTCTGACGGCACGCTACCGATGAGATGCAAAGTTGGCAGTTTGTGACCGCGCGCTTCGGCATCGAGCCACCAACGGATCAGATGCGCTGTCCTCTTGTGAGGCTCGCACGAGGCAAGATGCATCACGAAACCTTCTTTGGTGCCACCTGCTGGCTGCGGCATGCTTTCATACAGACACGGTTCGTAGGTGACGATAATCTCCTTTGCTGGGATTTCATGCCTTTTCATGAAAGCCTCAATTTGACTCTTTGCACTTTTCGATACCGTCATGATGCGATCGGCATGACGCAAAGTATGCTTGAGCATCCTCGCCCAATAACGATAGGCCCAAGCGCTCCGCCATTGGGGATAGTGATCCTCGTCGTACTGGATGATCGTGTCATGAATCGTCACCACGGTTGGAATTTTTCTGCCGCAAAAATAGGGCAAATACCCCTTGGGGAAATAATGCACATCGGCATCAGGCGCACCGTGCCTACCGTAAACAAAAATTCCGTGCAGATGGTCGGTGATCATGCGCACCCACTTGCGTCTCGTTCCCCATGGTAAGACCCATGCCGCGCCGACACCGATTGGTGCCTGTTGCGAAGTTTTTGAGGAAATGGTGCCGATCATCACACGGGAAGATTTGTGCAAGGCATCAAGCACGAC
>CAYQRP010000477.1:0-1059 GCA_964419815.1 uncultured Luteolibacter sp.
CGGGACAGCGGATTGCTTTGCCGCGGGTTTCAGTCACTGGGAATCGAATCCCATGCCATCATGCCAGGCGCATCGAGGGCCAATGATGATCCTGACCTCATTCGCACGAACTATGAAAATTTGGAGTCAGCTACGTGGTGGCAGGCCCAAAAAATTGATGCTTTGGTGCTCTATGCGTGGGGGCGACCGAAGTTTCGCAAGGTGGCACTGGCAATTCGCAGGGCCGGAATTTTTCTGATCCTCAATCAGGACAACGGCGGCTTCATCAGTCCGCTCGCCGGATGGCGTGGATGGTTGCAGGAAAGATGGATCATGAGCGGACAGGGTGCCGATCTGTCTGCGTGGCTGAGGTTTTTGATCACAACACTCAAAGAGTTTACATATGGCCTGCTCATCACCGACCCGCTCCGCGCCCTACATCTCAAACAAAGTGATGTCATCGCCTGCGTTTCACCGCAGGCAGTCGATTGCTATCGGCGACTCTGCCGGATCTATGGCGGGCCCACCCTTGCAGATCGCGTCACCCTGATCCCGCATGCCGTAGAGAGCCATTTTTCATACCATTCCGAACCTAAGAACCGCCACATCGTCTGTGTGGGACGCTGGGATGACCAGATTCAGAAACGGCCCAAAATGCTCTTGCGCGTCATCACCAGATTGCTCGAAGAAGACCCACTTGTCAGCATCTCGATTGCGGGATCAATCACCGATGAAATCCGATTGTGGCATTCTTCTATGAGGCCCATCGACCGCGATCGAATCCATCTTTGCGGCGCTATGGAAAGATCCGAATTGGCCGCTCTGCTAAATCGCTCGCAGATATTTTACAGTCCATCGGCCTATGAAAGTTTCGGCATCGCAGCAGCCGAAGCCTTGTGTTGCGGATGTTCCGTCGTTGGCACGCGATCCCTTGCCATGCCGGCATTCGAATGGTTTGTTTCGGAAAATTCCGGCACGCTCGGCGAGGACAATGTCACAAGCCACGTATCAGCTCTTTTGATAGAACTAAAGGCGTGGGATGAAAGCAAACGACAACCGGAACAAATATCATCAACATGG
>CAYQRP010000478.1:0-1056 GCA_964419815.1 uncultured Luteolibacter sp.
GGGTGTCGTTGGTGTCTTTCTTGAAAGCGAAACCAAGGATGGCGATGCGTTTGCCGGAGACCGTATTGAAGAGCGTGCGGACGATTTTTTCGACGAAGCGTGATTTCTGCCAATCGTTCATCGTGACCACCGAGCGCCAGTAGGCGGCGGCTTCGGGGAGGCCGAAGGATTCGCAGAGGTAGACGAGATTGAGGATGTCCTTTTGGAAGCAGGATCCGCCGAAACCGACGGAGGACTTGAGGAACTTGGGTCCAATGCGCGAGTCGGCACCGATGGCGCGCGCGACTTCATCGACATCGGCGCCGGTGGCTTCGCAGAGAGCGGAGATGGAATTGATCGATGAAATGCGCTGGGCGAGGAAGGCGTTGGCGACGAGCTTGGAAAGCTCCGAGGACCAGAGGTTGGTGGTGATGATTTTTTCGCGTGGGACCCAATTGGCATAGACCGACACGAGGGCCTCGAGCGCGGCTTGTCCTTCGGGAGTTTGCTCGCCGCCGATCAGGATGCGGTCGGGGTTTTCCATGTCGGCGACGGCGGTGCCTTCGGCGAGGAACTCGGGATTGGAAAGGACCTGATAGCTGGCTTTTTTGGAGGAGTTTGCGGCAAGAATCGTTTGGATGGCGCTCGCGGTTTTGACCGGGATAGTGGACTTCTCGACGATGATTTTGTTGCCTTCCGAAACTTCGGCGATGAGACGGGCGGCGGACTCGATGTAGCGGAGGTCGGCGGCGCGGCCTGCGCCGATACCGTAGGATTTCGTGGGAGTGCCGACGCAGACGAAGATCAGGTCTGCGGCTGCGATCGCGGGCTTGATGTCGGTGGTGAAGTGCAGGTTTTTGCCGCGTGCGGACTCGACCACTTCCTGGAGGCCGGGTTCATAGACGGGGAGATTGTCGGTGTTCCATGCATCGATGCGTGCCTGATTGAAGTCACAGACGGTGACTTGGATGTGAGGGCACTTGGCGGCGATCATGGCCATGGTAGGTCCGCCGACATAACCGGCGCCGAGGCAGCAGATGGATTTGATTTGCATGGGGAAGAAGTTTGAAGAGAAGA
>CAYQRP010000479.1:0-1051 GCA_964419815.1 uncultured Luteolibacter sp.
GGCACGCCGCTGATGGAAATTGTTTCCGAGCCGGACCTTGAATCGGCCGAGGAGGCTTTTGCGTACCTGCGTTCTTTGCAAATGATTCTCCAGCAAGGAGACATTTCCGATGCCGACATGGAGAAAGGTCAGCTCCGTTGTGATGTGAACATTTCGCTACGGAAAAATGCGGAGGATCCGCTCGGACCAAAGGTCGAGCTCAAGAATCTCAATTCGATTTCGGCGATCCGCCGGGCGATTCATTTCGAAATCGAGCGTCAATCGGAAGATCTCGACCGTGGGGTTTTGCAGATCCAGTCGACCCGCCGCTGGGATGATGACCGCGGTGAAACCCAACTCATGCGCACCAAGGAAGACGCGCACGATTACCGTTATTTCAGCTGTCCCGACCTTTTGCCGATCCGCACGGCGCCGCTTTTGGAAAAAGTGCGCCCGCTTGTGCCCGAGCTCCCGCACGAGCTTGCCGCGCGCTTTGAAAAGGACTTCGGCGTCACCGCTTACGATGCGTCGGTGCTCTCATCCGACCGCCATCTTGCGCGCTATTTCGAAGCCACCATCGCGCCATCGATCCCCGGAAAGAAAGTCGCCAATTTCATCATCAACAATCTGCTTGGCACGCTCAACGAACAGGGCATCGGCATCGACGCCTGCCCGGTTGCGCCGGAGAAACTTCGTGCGCTGTTGGTGCTGATGGAAAACGGCACGCTTGCGGCCAATCAGGCGCGCGAGGTCTTTGCCGTGCTTTACGAATCGCCTGACAAGGATCCTGCCGTGATCGCCGATAGCCTTGGCTTCAAGGCCGCCGACGCGGGAGAGCTTGAGGCACTGGTGGATCAAGCAATCGCCAACAATCCGAGCGAGGTCGAAGCGGTGAAGGCGGGCAACGAGAAGTTGCTCAATTTCCTCACCGGCCAAGTGATGAAGGCCGCCAGCACCAAGCCAAACCCCAAGCAGGTCACCGAGCTGCTCCGTGCTCGCCTGATGTGATTGCGAAAGCTCGTCGAAGGCCTCAAGCCTGCTCGTCGGCCGTGGCCTTGATATCGCTGAGTGC
>CAYQRP010000480.1:0-1049 GCA_964419815.1 uncultured Luteolibacter sp.
CTCATGTCCAAAATCCTCGGAATCGACCTCGGCACCACCAACTCCTGCATGGCCGTCATGGAAGGCGGTGAGCCGATGGTGCTCGAAAACTCGGAAGGTGCACGCACCACCCCCTCGGTCGTCGCTTTCTCGAAAAGCGGCGAACGCCTCGTCGGCCAGGCCGCCAAGCGCCAGGCCGTGACCAATCCCAAGAACACGATTTTCTCCGCCAAGCGCCTGATCGGCCGCAAGTTTGCCGAGCTGACCGAAGCCGACAAGCGCATGCCCTACAAAATCGTGGCCGCCGCGAATGGCGACGCGCACATCGAAGTCGAAGTCGCCGGCGAAACGAAAACTTTTTCCCCGCAGGAAATCGCCGCGATGGTCCTCGGCAAACTGAAGGCCGATGCGGAATCGAAACTCGGCGAATCGATCAAGCAGGCGGTGATCACCGTGCCTGCCTATTTCAACGACTCGCAACGCAATGCCACCAAGGCCGCCGGTGAAATCGCCGGACTCGAAGTGCTGCGCATCATCAACGAGCCGACCGCTGCGGCACTCGCCTACGGACTCGATAAAAAGTCCGATGAAAAGATTGCCGTCTATGACCTCGGCGGCGGCACCTTCGACATCTCGGTACTCGAGATCGGCGATGGCGTGTTCGAAGTGCTCGCCACCGATGGCGACACGCAGCTCGGCGGTGACGATTGGGACAACACGCTGATCCAATGGATCGTTGGCGAGTTCAAAAAGGATCAAGGCATCGACCTCTCGGGTCAGCCCGACGCGCTGCAACGCATCAAGGAAGAAGCAGAAAAAGCGAAGATCGCGCTTTCATCGACGCAGTCCTACGACATCAGCCTGCCCTTCATCACGGCCGATGCGACAGGCCCGAAACACATTCAGCTTTCGCTCACTCGCGCAAAGCTCGAGCAACTCACCGACTCGCTCTTCGAGCGCACCAAAAAGCCGGTGCGCGATTGCCTTGAAGAAGCCGGCGTGAAAGCTTCCGACATCAACGAGCTGGTGCTCGTCGGCGGCATGACCCGCATGCCCAAGGTCGTCGAGAC
>CAYQRP010000481.1:0-1044 GCA_964419815.1 uncultured Luteolibacter sp.
GAGCACAAACTGCGCATCATCCAGGCATGGAAAGCCAATGGCGCCGTCGTGGCGATGACCGGAGACGGCGTGAATGACGCACCCGCATTGAAAGGAGCCGACATCGGTATTGCGATGGGCCTTCATGGTTCCGAGGTCACCAAGCAGGCATCCGACATGGTCATCACGGATGACAACTTCGCCAGCATCGTTGTCGCGGTGGAGCAGGGCCGAGGGATTTACGACAACATACGCAAAACACTACAGTACCTGCTTGCCAGCAACTCCGCCGAGCTGCTGCTCATGACCACTTGCATCCTCATCGGTCTTCCAACACCCTTGCTGCCGATTCACCTTCTTTGGATCAATCTGATCACCGATGGACTTCCTGCACTCTGCCTTGCCACCGATGCGATTGATCCTGATGTGATGCGACGACAACCGCGTCCGCGAAATCATGGCATGATGGACCGGGCCTTTGCCGAACGCATGATAGTCGGCGACATGGTCACCGTTGCCATGTGTTTGGGCATCTTTTCGTGGGCGTTGCAGCATGGCGATGTTGAAACTGCGCGCTCCATGACTTTTACAACGCTGGTGTTCAGCGAGCTCTTGAAATCATTCTCCTACCGGAGCGAGACCAGCCCGCTGTGGCAGCTGCGCTGGTTTTCCAACCCTCAACTTGTCATCGTCGTGTCTGTGTCTTTCGGACTTCAACTGATGCTGCATCATGTGCCGTTTCTCAGCGAGGTGCTGGGCACCGTCACCCCAGTTTGGCAAGTTCCGTGGCTGCTGCTAGGAGTGGGATTTTTGCCGCTTGTTTCGCTGGAGTTGCTCAAAATCTACCGGATCAAAGCACCTCACAAGAAGTCCGCCTATTCAAACCTGTAGCCAGTGAAAAATCCAGTTTGCTGATCCTTCAGGAAAAAATTTTCCTAATTCATCTGCCAGCTGAGCCGATTTTAGATGATGCAAACTCGAACCTTAAAAATCCTCACCCACCTCAACTTTCAATACTCCTCTTCTTCATCACCCGGCACCGGCGGGATCACATCCTCGCGCATC
>CAYQRP010000482.1:0-1042 GCA_964419815.1 uncultured Luteolibacter sp.
ATGGTGATCGATCCGGCCGCGCCGCTGTTGGTGACGCCATCGATGTCGCTGACCACAAGGCTATGACCGCCGGCCTCCACATTGAAATTGAGCGTAGCTGCGCCTACGGTCAGGCTGGACACGGTGTTCGAGCCGGCGTTGAGGGTCAGCGCGGCTCCATCGGCAATAGTGAGCGAACTGCTACTACTCACGGCATTGGCTTTGCTGAGGACCAAGGTGCCCGCGTTGACCGTAGTCGCACCCGTGTAGGTGTTAGCACTAGTGCCGGAGAGCGTCAGCGTGCCAGAGCCGGTCTTGGTGAGAGTGCCGTTGACGGAATCATCATCCGAAAGAACGCCCGAGAGGGTGATGTTATTAGCGCCAGTGGGGGTTCCTCCTCGGACTGTGATGGCTCCGATCTTCATGTCGAGGGAGGACGACCAGCCAGCGGACGCGCCAAGTGTGCCGCCCAAGAGCTTGATCGTGGTTGGCAGATCTGCGGCCTCCGAACCTTTGGTGATGCCTTGGGCACCGATGTAGAGGCTGCCGCCGGAGAGTTCCAAACTGGCAGACGACGTGGCGTCATAAGTCGTTGCACCCGTGGAACCGCCAAACTGGATGCCGTTGGCCGTCACCGTGCCGCCGGATTGAGTCATCGCGGCGGTGTAGCCCGCACTGGAACCCGCTTTGAAGAAGTAAATCTTGTTGTCGGACTTGCCCGTTCCAATGGTGACCGTACCACCCGACACATTGAGCGTGCCATTGGAGTTGTTGGTAGAGGCGATATGCAGCTCGCCGGATCGATTCGTACTGGTACCAACATTCAATACGCCCGTGCCCTGCACATTCAATGTGTTGGAATAAGCCGTGCTGCCGGCAGAACGACCGATCGATAGGTTTGAATTGGTCCTAGAATCGGCACCCGAATTGGCGCTGATGGTGCCGCCGGACAGCGTGTAGGTCACGCTTCGGCCGGCAGCGAAGCCGATGTTATACCTATCCGTACCAGCAGGCAGGCTCATGAAGAAGGTGCCGCCGCTCTGATTGAAGACGGCTGCATTCA
>CAYQRP010000483.1:0-1039 GCA_964419815.1 uncultured Luteolibacter sp.
GAATAACCAATAACTCTTCTCTATCACTTCGTGAAGATGACATTGGCGTTGGCGCTGTAGCGGAGGAGCTTGGGGAAGAGTTTGAAGAGGAGGGAGTCGACTTTTTGGATGAGACCCGCAATGAAGCCGAATCGGTCGGAGAGTGCTTTCATCGGGTAGCCGAGGAGGTTGAACATCTGGACCTCGCAGTGGGAGAATCCGCATTTTTCCATGCGCTCGAATTGAGAGAGGTAGAGGTTGCTTTCGTCGCCGAGTTCGTGTCGGGCCATGCGGATGGCTCTGATGGCTGCCACGAGCAGGTTGTGGCCCATGGGTTCGAAGATGAAGATCAGGCGTCCGCCCGGTTTGAGCACGCGAAGTGCCTCGCGGCACAGGCGCTCGGGATCATGTGCCAAGTGATGCAGCGCGGCTTGGCCCCAGACGAGATCGAAGGAAGCTTCATCGTACGCAGAGAGATCGAAGGCGTCTCCAGCTACAAATGAGAGACCGGGAAGCTGTTTGAGTTGCTCGTCAACTTCCGGACCAGATGCGGCATAGAAGTCGAGTCCGATGACCTCAGCCTTGGGAAAGACCTTGGCCAAAGCGATGGCGAGCTTGCCAAAGCCGCCGCAGATCTCGAGGGCACGTCCGCCCGTGAGGTCGACGCGGCAAAGCTCGCTGTAACCCGCAAGGAAGAGCGGCCTATCGGAACTTGGGAATCCACCAATCGCCGGCAGCATGCCTTTGGCCCGCGGGTCGAAGGGAGGCGATGGGTGGGAGAGAAGCATGGAGAAAGAGGAAGATAAATTTTAAGCACTAAATCTTAAGCATGAAATCTGAATCGAAGAGATTGAACTGCTAATAAACGCGAAGGAACGTGAATGGGAGGAGTATGAAGAGTCGGAGGTTGGAGGGGTGATGTGATTTAATTTATCATCTCTAATCCATGATCCTTAATTCCCCATCTGTTTTTCCTCATCTTTGAAGAAGCGTTTGCGAGCGAGGTTGATGCCGATGCTGGCGGCGGCTAGGATTGAAACACCTGCGATGACGAGTCCGA
>CAYQRP010000484.1:0-1036 GCA_964419815.1 uncultured Luteolibacter sp.
CGACCACGCATTCGGCGGCCTGAATGTCATCGCGCCTGCCCAAATAGACCGGCTGATAGATGCTGCCGCTTTCGCGATAGGCGTACAGGTATCGTGCGTCCACGACATTCCCCACTTGGGGAATTGCATGGTTAGGAGGGATAGTGACGTTGCCGGCGGGTACCAGCTTATCACCATCGTACAGGCCAAGCGTGACGCTGCGTTTGGTGTTGATACCTTTAACGACGAACGACGCGCTTTCCACAAACTTGAACTTCAGCTGCGGTCCGCCGGAGTTGGGGCGGCCCGGGTTGAAGGGTGCATCCATGTCTTTGAAGACGACGCCTTCGCAGTTCGTGCTACGAAGTTCCTCGTAGGTCTCGAGCTTGTCATTGGGATCGACGGATGTACTCACCCAGCGCAGGGCATCGTGCCCGGGCGGAATGATCATCATCAGACTGGTGAAGCGATCAATGTAGCGACGCTTACGCAGGCAGGTGCCCTTTACTTCAAGCAGGTCGAATGCTTGGAGCGTGTTGCCCACGGCCTCACCGTCGATGAGAACATCAAACGGGATCTGCTCGACCGCTTCACGGATCGCATCTGGTATGGCGACGACCAAGCCTCGGCGGTTGATGCCAGTGATGGTGTCGCCTTGTTTGCGGACCATGAGTCGGCGGCCGTCGTGCTTTTCCTGAAGGCAGTGGGTGGAGTTGGTCAGCAGGTGGCTGAGCTCGCTTTCATCGACGGCGTTGAGCAACTGACAGCGGATGCCGCTGTCGCGTCGCTCGTCGCCTGAATGCTGATAGGGTTTTTCCTGCCCCGCTGATGCGGAGCTGTATTGATAGCCCTTGGCCAGCTTGGACGCGATGAGCTTGTCGAAGATCTTGGTGGCTTCAGCGAGGTTCACCGCGTAGGTAGTCTTGGTTCCCGTGGTGAGCATGGTACCGCGTCTGCCGTAGGAGAAGGTCACAATGTAGCCTTCGCCTTCGGGTTCGATGGCGGCGTGGTATTCTTTATCTGAGCTGCCATCGCGGAAGTAGAGCGAGGCGGATTG
>CAYQRP010000485.1:0-1035 GCA_964419815.1 uncultured Luteolibacter sp.
TGATCATGAAATCCTTCAGCACGGAAACCGTGAGGCTGCCGATCCTCATCAGCCCCGCCTCGTATGCCATCGCGGTGATGGTGGTGCTGATTGCAGCGATTTCGTCGTTTGCGCTGGTCAGTCGCATGCTTTCCCAACTTGATCTCGTAGGTGTCTTGAAAGCCCGCGACTGATCGTCCATCCTCACTGCCAAGCCGACATGCCAAACTCTTCACGACCCGATGAAAAATCCGCCGCGCCATGGGCCTCGGGTCCTGCGCCGGGCGGACGGCATTTGCTGCGTCGGGCATTGCCGTGGTTGGTGCTCGCGTTGTTGGTGATGCTCATCGCATGGGGTTTGTGGCCCAAGCCGGTGATGGTGGAAACGGGTGTGATCGCGCGCGCGCCATTGACCGTGCGTGTTTCCGAGGAAGGGAAAACGCGGATCCGCAACCGCTATGTCGTGGCGGCACCGGTGGGCGGCATGATGCAACGGGTGATTTTGAGACCGGGCGATGAGGTGAAAGCGAATGAAACCGTCATCACGCGCATCGTGCCGCAGACGGCGCCCTTGATTGATCCACGGGCGCGCTTGCAAGCGCAGGAGGCGGTGTCGATGCACAAGGCCAACCGCAAGCGGGCGGTCGAGTCACAAGCGGCGCTGAAAATTGCGGCGAACCTCGCGGCGGTCGAGCGTGACCGTGCCTTTGCGGTGAAGGAAAAGGGCGCTATTTCAGCATTGGATTTGGATCGCGTGGAGGCCGAGGCCACGGCCAAGGCGGCGGAGCTGCGTGCGGCGGAGTTTGCCTTGCAGGTGATCGATCACGAACTCGCACAGGCTTTGGCGGTGCTCGAGCAACCCGAAGGCGGCGCGGCAGATCCCGTGGTGGAGATCAAATCACCGGTCACCGGTAAGGTGCTCACCGTGATGCAGGAGAGTGAAACGATGCTGAATCCGGGTCAGCCGATCATCGAAGTTGGCGACCCGGCGGACATTGAAATCGAGGCGGAAATTTTATCGCGCGATGCGGTGACGATCGAGGCGGGCGACGAGGT
>CAYQRP010000486.1:0-1035 GCA_964419815.1 uncultured Luteolibacter sp.
TGGTGAAGGCGCATTTCATGAAACAGGAAACGCGGCTCGGCTCGGCAAAGTTCGCCGCCTTGCATGAAGCATCGGTTTCCAACGGACTTTTCGTGCATGTGCCCGACAACACCGAAGTCGACGGCACGATCGAAGTCCACCACTGGACCTGCGGTGCCAACACGATGAGTTTTCCCCACACGCTCGTGGTCACGGAAAAATCGTCGAAGGTGCGCGTGATCGACATCTTTCGCTCCGCCGACGAACTCAGCCCCGGCGTGGTCATCGCCTACAACGACCTCGCGGCTGGACAAAATTCGCAGCTCGATTACGTCGCGATCCAAGCGGTCAACGAAGTCACGCGCGTGATCCAAATCAACGAAACCACCACTGCGCGCGATGCCTCGGCCAAGGGTTTCATTCTCAACACCGGCGCCTCGTGGGCGCGCAACGAATCGCTCTCGCGCCTCGAAGGAGCAGGCTCGCGATCGGACATGCTCTCGGTCTCAATTCCGGCCCGCGAGCAGGAATACGACCAGCGTACCTTCCAGCATCATGTTTCGCCCGGTGCCTACTCGGATCTGCTCTACAAAAACTCGCTTTACGATCACTCGCGCACAATTTTCTCGGGCCTGATCTTTGTCGACGAGGGCGCGCATCACACCGATGCTTATCAAACTTGTCGCAATCTATTGATGAGCGACACCTGCGAGGCAAATTCGATGCCTGGCTTGGAAATTAATGCCGACCAAGTGAAATGCTCGCACGGCAGCACCTCGTCGCAGATCAGCGATGAGGAAATCTTTTACCTCCGCGCCCGTGGCATCGATCCGGTCCGCGCCCGCCAACTCATCGCTCGCGGGTTCTCCGTCGAAGTCGTCGAGCGGCTCAACGACGAAGCCACCGAGGCACTTGTTCTCAGCTTCATTGATGACAAGTTCGCGCACATCGCCAGCGGCGGCGCTTGAGGTCTCTGCAAAGCGGAATGCGTGTGTTAGGCAAAAAATAAGCGCGCCCCGATTTGTGTTTCGAGACGCGCCGATTGCGAACCAACGA
>CAYQRP010000487.1:0-1033 GCA_964419815.1 uncultured Luteolibacter sp.
TGGTCAAATCCCCACTTCAAAACCCGCCCTCGGCCCACCCGACGGCGGGTTTTTTGTTGGAAAGGTGTGGAGAGACTGATCGCGGGGGCCAATTTCACTTCAGCCAATTACCTCAATCGCTCCGCCCCCGTTGAGAACTAGTTCCGTCGGAATCGAAGTGTCAAAAGTCGCTAATCGTAATCTGTGTCGCGCTGCCAGTGCCAAGAGATAAAGATCCGTCAATTGCCGTGGCGTCACTTCACGCAGATCGTGAAATGCCGGATCATGAAACGAAAAATCACACGACAAAAATCGATGACCCCGCCTCTTGCGATATGCTTCGAGATCAAGCATCGCTCTCCCAGGGCTCCCTGGCCCACCAGAATAAGCCGGATGACCATAAATCCTTAAAAAACCATTCTCCGTCAGCGCACAAGTGGCCAAACCAACCCTTGGCCATGATGAAAGCCAATCGCGTGCGATGGCATGGTGAGAGTGAGCCTGATCTGCAAGAGCAATTAAGAGATTAACATCCGCCAGAAAAGTCATAATCAAACCCCTTCTTGTTCGCGAAGCTGATCGATGAATTCGTTCGTGATAACTGTAGCATCACCCTTTTCCCTTCGCAGCATTGGTATTCCGAGTTCATCAACTTCGAAGTGAGGATGATCAGGCGAACGCGTGACCTGAACTCGCAGACTGTCTTGCAAAGCTCCGAGAACTAAGTCCCGCAAGCTGACTCCACGCTGTACTGCCCGCATCTTGACCTTTCGATAAAGTGGCTCAGGAATGTCGATGGTCGTTTTCATAAGAAAAAAATACGGAAATACGGAAATCCGTCAATACGGATTCTTGACTAAGAAACCATCAATCAAAGCGATATCTGAGATCTCTGTTTTTTCGCGTCCATTCGCGGTTGAAAATTTCTAATCGTCGGCGCCGCGAGGCCGCGCCGCCCTACCGGGTAAAATTTTCTTCCACTTCGATGTTCGCCCCACTTCTTCCCCAACAACCAATCTCAAATAACCAATAACCATTTCCTAACTCCGCACCC
>CAYQRP010000488.1:0-1028 GCA_964419815.1 uncultured Luteolibacter sp.
GCCTGCTGGTGTTTTCCGCCGCGTTGATGGTGCTGGAAATGAGCGTGCTGCTCTTTGCGCCCAAAGACGGCGGCATGCTTTTGTTCGCGCTTTGCCTGCTCAACCGTTTTCTCTCGGGCACTTCCGAAGCAGCCGCCAGTGGTGCGGACGAAGCGATCGTTTACGAATCCCTGCCGGAAGAAAATCGCGAGTCGGCATGGGATCAGGTCATGGCCACCGCCATGCGCTGGCGCTCGGCCGGATTTCTCATCGCGATGACCCTCGGCGCGCTGCTCTACGATCCCTCGTGGTGGAACCGCCTCGCGCCCGATGCTTTGCATGTCGACATCGATATCGCCCGACGTCTTCCCGTCGCGCTTGTTTTGCTGCAAGCGCTCGGTTGTTTGTGGATCACGCTGCGCTTCGAAGAAACCGCAAAGCCTTGCGATCATCCGCAAGGTCGCTGTCGAGCGGCGCTCAAGCTCACGATTCGCACCGCAGCTTACGCGTTCTCGACTAAGAGCATCGCGATTGTGCTGATCGGTGGACTGCTCATCGATGCGGTCGCCAGAAATTTTGCCACGATCAACAGCGAGTACTACCGCCTCATCGGCATACCCGGCTGGGCCTTCGGGTTCATCGGATCGGCGGTCGCCGTGATCAACTGGTTCACTCCCAGCATCTTCGCGGCGGTGAACCAACGCTTCAAAACCACCACCAGCCTTGGCATCGGTGGAGTGGTGGCAGCAATCGCGCTGATCCTTCTCATTCCTGCATGGCCGTGGGCCGGACTCCTGCCCGCGATGCTCCTGATGACCCTGCTTGGTTTTGTCGGATTCACGATCAGCCGCTTTCTTCACGCCGTCGCCGAGTCGCATCAGCGCGCGACACTGCTCAGCGTCAAAGGCCTTGTCTTTAACCTCGGCTATGGTGCGTACTCGTTGATCTTTTCGCTGATGCTTGCCGGCATTCATCAACGTGGCACGTCAGACACCTCGCCATTTCAACAAGCACTGCTTTGGCAGGCTGCCGGGTTTGCGGCTGTGTTG
>CAYQRP010000489.1:0-1027 GCA_964419815.1 uncultured Luteolibacter sp.
GAATTTTTTCCTGCGGCCGGGCAGGGGGCGATCGCGCTCGAAATTCGTGCAGGCGATGCACGAACTTACGAATTTGCGCGCGCTCTCAACCACGAGTGCACCTGGAGGCGCATCCGCGCTGAGCGCGAATTTCTGCGTTTGCTCGATGCGGGTTGCCACACGCCGGTCGGTGTGTATTCCTCATCGGTGGACGATGTCCTTCACCTCAAGGCCTTGGTGTTTCCCGAAACTGGCGGCGAGCCGAAATCGGGCGAAGCCAGCGGCAGCGAACCTCTCGAAGTGGCAAGCGCCTTGTTCCAATCATTGAAATGAAAAATTCCGGAATTTGTTATCTGGTGGGCGGAGGTCCGGGTGATCTCGGCTTGGTCACGCTTCGTGCCAAAGAGTGCATCGAAAATGCCGATGTGTTGGTCTACGATGCCCTTAGTAATCCCGAGTTGATCAACTGGACCAAGCCCGGCTGCGTGAAGATCCATGTCGGCAAGCGCGCGAAGGATCACACCATGCCGCAGGATCAGATCAACGCGCTCATCGTCGAGCAGACCAAGGCCGGAAAATCGGTGGTGCGGCTCAAGGGTGGGGATCCGATGATTTTTGCCCGCGGTGGCGAAGAGGCCGCCGAGCTTGCTGCGGCAGGTGTGCCGTTTGAGATCGTGCCGGGCATCAGCTCGTCGATTGCCGGACCCGCCTATGCGGGCATTCCGGTGACCCATCGCGACCACAACACGCAGCTGACGATTTTCACCGGTCATGAGGACCCGACGAAGGGTTACAGTTCGATCGATTACGCGCAGTTGGCCAAGGCGCCGGGCACGAAGGTGTTTCTGATGGGTGTGGCGAGGCTGCGTGAGATCACCGGAGCCTTCATCGAGCACGGCGCAGCGGCGCAAACGCCGATTGCGTTGACGCGTTGGGCGACGACCGGTTCGCAGAAGACGATCGTCGGAACACTTGAGACGATCGCCGACATTGCCGAGGCGGAAAATTTCTCATCACCGGCAGTGGCGGTGATCGGCGATGTCGTCAA
>CAYQRP010000490.1:0-1027 GCA_964419815.1 uncultured Luteolibacter sp.
CCATCTTCTCGCCGGTCTTGAGATCCCACAAACGGCAGCCGTCGGGGCTGATCTCGTCCGCGAGCACGATGATACTGGGATCCGATGCCAGTCGGCCAAACTCGAGTTTGAAGTCGATGAGCTTGAGCCCGCAGCGCGCGAAAAATTCGGTGAGAATCGCATTTACCTTGAGCGCCGACTTACGCAAATGCGCCATGTCTTCAAGGCTCGCGAGACCCATCTCGCGGATGTAGTCATCGTTGATGAGCGGATCCCCAAGCTCATCGCTTTTGTAGGAAAACTCGACGATCGGCTGCGAAAATTTGCGACCTTCCTCCATGCCGGTGCGCTTGCAAAAACTTCCTGCCGAATAATTGCGTACAATCACCTCAACCATGAGGATATCGACCTTCTTGACCTCGACATTCGTCTCATCGATCTGCCTCACGAAGTGCGTCGGCACACCTTCCTTTTCGAGCATGCCATAGATCAAGGTGCTGATCGCATTGTTGAGACGACCCTTGTTTTCGAAACTCGCTTTCTTCTCACCGTTGAAGGCCGTGGCGTCATTCTTGAATTCCATGCGCAGGGTGTCGGGGTTCTCGGTCGCCCACATCCTTTTAGCCTTGCCTTCATAGAGAGGAGTCATGCGCTTTCTCCTATGCGCTCGCTCCGCTCTTGGCAAGCGTGCCGCTGGCAATTCGCGCAAATTTGCGGATTTCCTTCCGCCGTGATTGCATCGCCAAGGATTTCCCACAAAGATCCGCCCGCAGGAATTTTTTTGTCCCCCACTCCGCATGACCGCCCACCTCGACTTCCGCTCACGCCACCTCGGCCCGCTTGGATCCGATCGCGATGAAATGCTACAAAAATCGGGTTTCTCATCGCTCGATGATCTCATCAAGGCCGCTGTTCCGCAGAGCATCCTCTCGGAAAAACCGCTCGATCTTCCCGAACCCCTGAGCGAACAGGAAGCACTCGACGCGCTGAAATCGATCATGTCGAAAAACCGCGTGCTCAAGTCCTTCATCGGTCAGGGCTATCACGG
>CAYQRP010000491.1:0-1021 GCA_964419815.1 uncultured Luteolibacter sp.
GCATGGGCTTTATGTGCACACATTCAAACCTCCATGCGCACGACTCGTTTCCTTCACCCCGTCGCAGCCCAAGGCATCGGTCGCCTCGGCGCCGCCTCGCTCGCCCTGATGCTGATCGCTCAAGCCGCCACCGCACAGGATCTGGAAGGCAAAAACATTTCCAACGTCACCATCCGTTACCGCGGCGAAAAAACCGTGAACGAAGAAGTGCTGCGCAACCAACTGCGCTCGAAAGCCGGCACACCCTACCGCGCGGAGAATCTCGATAAGGACATCACCGCTCTCTACGAATCCGGCCTCGTCGACGATGTGCGCTTCCTCGCCGAACCGAGCGGAGATTCGATCAACCTCATCGCCGAAGTCACCACCCGCCCGCTGCGCGGAGGCATCGGTTTCATCGGCAACACCATTTTTTCCGATCAAAAGCTTGCGAAGGAAACCAAACTCAAAGGCACCGGCGTGATGAGCGACGCGGAGATCCTCGAAGCGCGACGCAACATCGAAAAATACTACAAGGGCTACGGCTACCCCGACACCACCGTTTCCCACCGCATCCAAGCCACCGATCAAAGCGGCGTCGCCGATCTCATCTTCGTCATCGACGAAGGCACGAAGAGCGAGATCCGCAAGATCCGCTTTGAAGGCAACAACGCCTTCACCGATCCCGAACTTCGCAAGGAAATGAAGGTGAAGGAAAAAGGTTGGTTCTCATGGCTCACCAAGTCGGGACGCTTCGAGCCCGACCAACTCGACACCGACCTCGACGCGGTGCTCGATTACTATCGCAGCAAGGGTTATCTTCGCGCCAGCAGCCCGGGCATGCGCCGCGAGCCGGTCAAGGACGGCCGCGTCGATCTGATCATCCCGATCGAAGAAGGAGAGAAATACACCGTAGCAGGTGTCGGCTTCGGAAAAATGACGGTATTCAAGCCCGAAGAACTTCAGCCCGCCCTCACCCTGACCGGTGAAAGCCCCTACAACTCCAAGAAGATGCGCGAGGACATCAAGATGATCCGCAGCT
>CAYQRP010000492.1:0-1014 GCA_964419815.1 uncultured Luteolibacter sp.
AGGGGAATCCTGCGCTGCGAAGGATTTTCTGAAATTGCACGCCGGAGGGACTGGCCGTGCCGGAGAATCCACCGGTGGGGTTGAGCGGGATGAGGTTGATGTGGGCATCGATGCCTTGGAGGAGATCGGCGAGGCGTGATGCGGTTTCGGGCGAATCGTTTTTTTCGGCGATGAGCGTCCACTCGAAGAAGATGCGCTTGCCGGTGGTATTGCCATAGTCGCGGCAGGCGGCGATGAGTGATTCGAGGTTCCAGCGTTTGCTGGCGGGAACGAGAGCGGAGCGTTCTTCTTCGGTCGATCCGTGAAGGCTCACGGCAAGGCGATAGGGCCAATTTTCGGCGGCCATGCGTTGGATGCCTGGCACGACGCCGACGGTGCTGATCGCAATTTTCGACGGCCCGATGCTGATGCCGCGGACATCGGAAATCGTGGCAAGTGCGTGATGGACCGCGTCGATGTTGTGGAGCGGTTCACCCATGCCCATCATCACGAGGTTGCGGAGTCGGGCTTGTGGATTCATTTCGCGCAGCACACGTTTGGCGTGGAGGACCTGAGCAATGATTTCTCCGGGGCGGAGGTGGCGCACGAAGCCCATTTGACCCGTTGCACAAAAGACGCAACCCATGGCGCATCCGGCTTGGGTGCTGACGCAGACCGTGTGGCGTGCGTCGTAGCCCATCAGGACCGTTTCGATCACTTGGCCATCGTTGAGGCGCAGGAGAAATTTGCGCGTGAGGCCATCGCTGCTGAGGATTTCGCGATCGAGCGCGGGTTGATCGAGGAAAAACTTTTTTCCATCGCCGATCGATTCATGGATCCAGCGCGCGAGGGGGGGGAGGAAATCGTGCTGGTGAAGATCGGTGATGCCGTGGCGGTAGATCGCGCGCCAGAGGGTTTTGGCGTGTTGTTTTGAAATGCCAGCGCTGACGAGTTCGTTTTCGATTTCAGAAAACGAGAGATCGTGCAGCGAGCGGGGTGATGTGGCTGACATGCAAATGGCGCTTGGCGCTCAAT
>CAYQRP010000493.1:0-1007 GCA_964419815.1 uncultured Luteolibacter sp.
AGAACCTCACCCATGAACCGACATCTCACCCACCCGCGCGACGAAATTATGGCGACCATGGAGCGGATTTACCGCTACCGGATGACCACCACTTCGGGCGGGAACCTTTCGATTCGCGAGCCGGGGGGCGATATTTGGATCACGCCGGCGCGGGTGGACAAGGGCAGCCTCACGCGGAATGACATCGTGCGGGTGAAGCCCGATGGCTCGGTGGATGGCCCGCATCCGCCGTCGTCGGAGTTTCCGTTTCACAAGGCGGTCTATGCGGTGCGGCCGGACATTCGCGCGATTGTGCATGCGCATCCGGTGGCGCTGGTGGCGTTCAGCATTTGCCGCGAGGTGCCGGACACGCGGGTGTTCCATCAAGCGCACTCGGTTTGCGGACGCACGGGGTTCGCGCCCTACGCGCTGCCGGGCAGTGCGCAGCTCGGCGAAAAAATCGCGGCGGCGTTTGAGCAGGGAAACGACAGCGTGATCCTCGAGAACCACGGCGTGGTGGTCGGCGGCGCCTCGCTCTCGCAGGCGTTCCAGCGTTTCGAGGCGTTTGAGTTCGTGGCGAAAACAATCATCAAGGGCAACCAGATCGGAAAAATCCGGACGCTCTCGGCGGAGCAACTCGCGCTCACGCAAAACCGGAAAACCGCCTGTGGAAAATACCAGCCCGGCGAGGCCTGCGGGCGGGAACAGGAATTGCGCCGCCAGCTCCAGCTTTTCCTGCGGCGCGGGTGTCGTCAGCGGCTTTTCATCAGCACCGAGGGGAGCTTTTCGGCGCGGGTGGATGGCGACTCGATCTTGATCACGCCGACCGGGCGCGACCGCGAATTGCTCGGCATCGAGGATTTCGTGCTGGTGAAGGACGGCGAGGCGGAGGCGGGGAAATTTCCCAGCCGCGTGCTGCCCGCGCACCGCGCGATCTACCGCAAGCACCCGCATGTGCAGGCGATCGTGATGAGCCACCCGGTGAATGCCACGGCCTTCAGCATCACGGATTCGGAATTCGACAGCCG
>CAYQRP010000494.1:0-1005 GCA_964419815.1 uncultured Luteolibacter sp.
GACAAGCGCCTCGATCTTGTCATCACGCTCAAGCCCCACGCCGACCTCAACGAAGTCGACCGCCTCGGCTTGCGCCAAAAAACCTACGAGATTCTCGGTCAGCACGTGACGCATGTGGAAATCCCCATCGCTCCCGGTCGCGACACCGCTCGCATGGTCACCATCGCCGCCCTCGACCAGCAACTTCGCCGACTCGGCTACAACATGGCCGACGAGTTCAATCAACGCCTGCTCAACCACATGGCGGAGCAGTGAGCGGCTTCATGCCGAGAGCCGCGCCTCATCGCGCTCGGCGCGGATGAACTGACCCCAGCTTTCGTCGGCGAGACCGTTTTCCTGCAGCCCGAAAAGCGGCCTCCAACGCGGCGCAAACGGCTTATTGCGCGGATGCATGCCCGCCTCATGCGGCAGCTTGTTGGCCTTGCGCGTGTTGCAACGAAAACATGATGTCACAATGTTGTCCCAACTCGTGCGACCACCCTTGTCACGCGGTGTCACATGATCGAGGTTGAGCTGACTCTCAGGAAACACCCTCGTGCAATACTGGCAGGTGAACTTGTCGCGCAGAAACACATTGCGACGACTGAAACGCACCTCCAGCCGCGGCACCCGCTCGTACATCGAGAGCACCACGATCTTGGGAACCATCAAGGCAATCCTTGCTCCGCGAATCATCGGCACACCGGCCGCCATCGCCGAATGCCGGATCCAACCGGCCAGATCATGGGTTTTGAATTTCTCCTCGCCATCGACCTGAACGACCTGCGCATGACCAATGCACAGCAAGTGCAGGGAACGCCTCACCGAACAGGTATGGACCGGTTGCCAGAACCGATTCAAAACAAGCACAGGAGCCTCAAGCACGGAGTTCATCTCATTTCCCAATTAACTCGGATACCCTAGCGAAGCGTCCATCGAGGGCAATGGAAAAAGCTTCACCGCCACCCTTCCCTCCTTCGAGGTTGCAAAGAGGCTTGATTGCCGATATCCCCATCTTCCACCCGT
>CAYQRP010000495.1:0-1003 GCA_964419815.1 uncultured Luteolibacter sp.
GATCTGCCGGTGAATTTGATTTTCCTGTTTGAAGGTGAGGAGGAGGTTGGTGGTCCAAACCTACCGGAATTTTTGCGTCAGCACCGCGAGGAGCTGCGCTGCGATGTGATCGCGATTTCCGATACTGGCATGGTGGCGCCCGGAGTTCCGACGATGGGTTACGGCCTGCGCGGAATTGCGTGCTGCGAGGTGGTCTTGCGCGGACCGAAGAGAGATTTGCACTCGGGAATTTTCGGTGGCGCGGTTTCGAATCCCGCGACGGAGATCGCTCGCTTGGTGGCGAGTTTGCATGATGAGCATGGCCGCGTGGCGGTGGAGGGGTTCTATGATGACGTCAAACCGCTGGAAGCCTGGGAGCGTGAAATGTGGGCCACTGTGCCGGGTGTGAGCGATGCAGATTTTCTGAAAGTGACGGGATCTCCATCCTTGTTTGGCGAGCAGGGTTACTCATCGGCCGAGCGCGTTTGGGCACGCCCTACGGCAGAGGTCAACGGCATCGGTGGCGGCTATCAGGGCGAGGGCTCGAAGACGGTTTTGCCAGCCGAGGCATTTGTGAAACTTTCCTTCCGATTGGTGCCGGACCAAGACCCAGTGGACATTCTGCGCAAGGTGACCGATCACTTGGAGAGGCATTGCCCGCCGGGCGTGCAAATCGAGGTGAGGCCCGGTCATGATGGCAAACCGTATTTTGTCGATCCGCATTCCAAATTCGCCAATGCGGCATTGGAAGCCTTGAGGTCGTCCTTCGGTGTCGAGCCGGTATTGATTCGCGAGGGTGGCAGCATACCGATCGTTCAGAACTTTCGCGACATCCTCGGGGTTGATACGCTGTTGCTCGGTCTTGCCTTGGCCGACGCGCAGATTCATGCGCCGAATGAAAACTTTACGGTCGAGAACTTTGAAGCCGGCATGCGCATGAACCGTGCCTTGCTGCGCGAGTTGGCGAAATGCTGAAGATTTTGAACCACGAAAATCACGAAGGGTCACGAAATGGAAGAGAGGA